>JARLJN010000061.1 GCA_031291255.1 Gammaproteobacteria bacterium | reverse complement strand
TGTGCGTTACATTTATCTACCTGATATCGTACCAATCATCCGTACGGAATGGTGAAGCTGGTAAATTTGCCCCATTATATAAATTGCAAACCGGGTTATTTGCCCAGGCATAACGCACGGCTATGGGGTTGGGGACATTACCGCTGTTCACAATTACTTTATTCCCTGATATGATAGCCCTGGCCGGGTAGAATTTTTTATCAGCACCTGCTATAATAAACCCTTTGAGCGTATCGCCTTTTGCCAGCAGGCCATCGTTGGTATTGATGAATTCCAGTTCAATTTTATTGTCCTTAATTACCTGTGATTTATAAATTGGGCCCGAGCAGGAGATATTTTCACCATACGTTTTTGCGCGTGCAATTAATGCCAGGCGGCGGCTGGCTTCCTGCTTGTTTTGTGGGTGTATGCGGTAGGCATCGCCAATATCAATGGTTACGGCCATGCCCGTATTAGGCAGGCTAAGCGCGCATAACTGGGCATCGCGCAGGGCAGGCCAGTCAGCCGCGGGTGGCTGGTCCGTCGCAGCATAATTGGCGATTTGTACATAATAAAACGGAAAATTGCCTTCGCCCCATTTCTGCCGCCAATCATTAATTAACAGCGGAAACAACCGGCGGTATTGCGTGGCCCTATCGGCATTGCTTTCGCCCTGGTACCATATTACGCCTTTTATGGTGTAGGGTAAAATTGGGTTAATCATGGCATTATAAATAAGTGTTGGCCGGTTTGGGCTGTTTGATTGTACCGGCGGTTGTGGTAACTGCGTAAGCACATTCGCTTTGTGATAAACCCATTCGCCCGCCAAATCAATTTGACCAGTAATATCAGTGGCTAATGACAATTGCAGCGGGCCTTTGTTTATACCGCCGAGGCCGCCATTGTCAAAAACGCGGACGGCGATCGTATTTTCGCCGGCTTTTACCCCGCTGCCGGGTATGTTATAGCTGCGCGTATAAAAAAACGATTCTGTATGACCTATTTCCACCCCGTTAAAATAAGAAACATCATAATCATCAATACCACCCATGTTAAGTTTTAAGTCCTTGCCGGCCCATGCTGCAGGAATGGCAACCTTCTTTCTGAACCACATGGTACCGTCATAATCAGGAACACCTGATTGCTCCCAGTAAGAGGGCAGCATCATTTTTTGCCAGGAGGAATCGTCAAGGCCAGTTTCGGCCCAAAGGGGTTTGCTTTGCTGAAAGCCAGGGTCTTTTGCATTTATGGAATCCATCCATCCTCTTACATTCATTTGATACTGCGCATCAATCTTTTGCTGCGTAAGCCCGTTTTCAATAGCATTGACAAATGGCGCAAAAGCAGGCATTGTTTTTAAGGCGCTGCCGCTTGTCCAGGCCTCTGCAACGGTGCCACCCCAGGTGCTATTAATAATACCTATCGGTATATGTTTATCTGCAAACAAATTCTTTGCAAAAAAATAGGCAACGGCTGAGAAATTACGTATGGTTTGGGGATTGCATATTGTCCAGCCGCCTTTGGTTTGCACGTTTGAAAGTGGGGTAAAGCTGGTTTTATTATCAATTTTCAGCATCCGTATTTCAGGGTAATTAGCTGCATCCGTCAACTCATTGTTAAGGTTCAGCACATCACCATAAAAACCAGTCAACGGCATTTCCATGTTAGATTGCCCCGAGCATACCCAAACTTCGCCGATCAAAATATTTTTCAGGGTTGTTATGCTGCCATCATTAAAGGTGATGGTATAAGGGCCACCGTAAACAGGCGTGCGTACTTTTATTTTCCAATCACCATTTGCATCGCCGGCAACTTTATAGGTTTTGTTGTTCCATGAGGTTACGATGGTTAAGTTTTTACCGGGAGTTTCAATCCCCCAAAGGTTAACTTTTGTTTGCTGTTGTAAAACCATGTTATCAGTAAAACAGGCGGGTAACACAATTTGCGCAGCGCTTGCTTTAAAAATAAAAAGAAACAAACCGGGCAGTAGTCCCCTGCTGATAATTTTTATATAAATCGATTTAGCAATCATTGTGTAAAACTATCAAAAAATATATAAAGTGTTGCATAGGCGCTTTGTCCGGGATGTTGAAACATAAGAATTCTGATTGATCCGTTAATACCCCCAAATTTTTCAATCTGATCCCCCAAAAATTGTCTGAAACGAGTGCATTTGGCAAAAAAAAACCGCTTAAATCATTGATTTAAGCGGCTTAAAAGGATTTTGACACCCTTTTAGCGGAATGGACGGGACTCGAACCCAATCGCATAATATCCTAATTTTCAATATATTACAAGCTTGCAAACGTGGTGATTCCCGAATTCTCCACAAATAATTTGCAACAGTTTAATTCCTAATGACTTATATAAAGATAAGCATTAATAGCGATTGATGCAATATATGCTGCAAATAATAAGTCCCGTGTTGATGATGAATATCAGTACCCTTTTCCTATTCATTTTTGGATTCAAAAATGACAACAGACAACCGACGACATGGATCAGGGATTATTTAAAAAGCGTCCCGAACTGGGTTTGCTAATATGGTTGTAGTTTCTTTTTACCAATCCATATTAGCCGCATCATCAAGCTGTTGCTGAAGTTCGTAGCAATATCTTTCCATAGTTTCCATATCGTCACACAAAGCCTGATAGAATCCGTTTGCTGCATAAGGTACAATTGTAGGCAAATCGCTTTCCTGGGTATAAAACATAGCTGGCTTTAAGCTACCCGTTTGAAGGTACATGATAAATCCCCCGATCAAAGCAATGGTCTCACCATCATTGAACACCAGCCCGCCTTGTAAGGAAAATCGATTACGTTGCCGCTTATAGTTCATGATCACCGGTACCGCACCGGTTTTAGAGTGAAAACTAAACGCGTTTCCTTCCTTGCCAAACGCGCCGTGAGCTACAAAGTTTCGTAATTGCTGCCTAACGAGCAGTAGTTCGTCCAAGAATTTGACTGCGGTTTTTGAAGTGTCTGTGATAGCTGCCCTAAACTTATCCTTCCATTCCGCTTCGATTAAGCGGGTGATCATTTCACCGTCTGCTAAGCCCTCAGCAATGATGGCCAAATGGATAAACAAATGCTCCGTCCAACTGAAGAAAGCTTCGACACAGGAAATAGCGTACCAGTTAGCTTTTTCATCGTGCTTGTAACTCAGAGACAGCGAGTTGGCCACTTTACTAAATTTGGTTACTTCTGTTTTAGTTTCGTATTTATTCCGGCTGGAAGCTGCCAGGCCAGACTCTGTTTTGTATTGTTCCAACAGGAAATTGAAGCGAGCAAACAGCTTCCGGTTATTATTATTGACATTTAGATTCGATTTCTTAATGGCTTCAGCCGCTATGTAGTCATAAAAGGGCCTCGCTGATTTAACAGCCCCGTTGATTTTTCGTACAATTTCTTCAGCAGCAGTCTCGTCTGTAGCCAGGTTCTGCACGAATATGCCGAGCCCCATTTTGCGGTACTCCACCAAAAACGTTTTACCTTTGTAGTCTATCGGAAATGACCAGGCAATCTTTTCGAATTTACCTAGGTTAGGAAATTCCAACAGATCGGCAAACAGAAAATAGACAAGGTAGTAGACCGGCAGCTGGTACCCGGCTTTGCTTCTGCAGTCCACACGGAAAAAGATGTCTGGTATTTCGACTGCCTTAATTGCGGGCTGGATTGGTGACAATATCTTTAAAGCTTTGCTTTTATAGGATTGAATCTCCATTCTGATATTGATGTTTTAAAAGTTTATTTGCTTAGCAGGCAGTTACGCCAGTTTGATCACGCCTAAAAGTGCTGGAGAATTACTAGGAAAATAGCGCCCTGCCTTTTCACTTCCATTTTTACTACTGTTGATTGGTAATCAAGTTTTTTTAATAGGATAATCTATCAATGTCACTAACTCTTCAAAAATTATCCTTACGTCCGTTTTTATCGGTTCTATGTCGGACTTTCTTGCCCTAAAACGCTTGCTATGAACACTCGAATCAGCCAACAATTTTATTTTGGGCAAATTCTCTTTAACTATCTTTGACAGTTTCCACGAGTTTTCAGCAATAGATGCCTTAATTAAATCTGCAAGCTGCAAATAGTCGTCTTTAGGTGTCTTAATTTTTGATTCTATCCCTTTACTTTCAAACAATTCTATAATCAGGATTTCGCAAATCTTTCTGAGCATAAAAAGACAGGAGTTGTATAATCTCAGATCATAACAACTGCTTGCTTCACTAGCGAAGGCAGTTAAATAACTCGGTGCTTTTTCAAAAATGGCTAATGGATACAACGAATTAGAGGGTGGACGTTCTGTCGGGGTACCTATCTCGGTTTCGATTTGTTGTGTAATCTTGGCAAAAAGGATGTACCCGTTCTTTGTACGAAGGAATTCTTGGTCTATTCCCCTTTTAGAATAACGTGTCAAATATTGCGCGATATTGGAATAGCTGTTTAAATGCAATTCATCAAAACATTGCTTTATGTTTTTCGCTGCAATCTTTTCGTCATTCTTCATGTGCTGAAGGAAGAAAACAAAATATTTGATTTGTTTTCCCGCAGATAATGCAGAAAAGTCCGGGACACTTTTTATGAAATTTTTTAGATGCTCCATTGTTCAGAAACTATAGACGAAACATTTCTTCAAGAGCCACTGATCCAAGTCTGCTAAGTTTCCATTTACCGCTTTCAATCCCTTCAAACCACTGAGTCTCGTTCTTTACATTGTTGATTAATTGGACTAGAGAGTTCTTTCTCGTTAGCTTTAATATTCGGTAGGCATAGTCAATATTTCCAGCTGTGAATGTTTCGGTTTTGCTCAACTCACAGATATAATAGGCTATAAGCCCGAAAACATCTTTATTGCTACTTGGCTTAAATTTATCAAAAACCTCCTGCAAGGAAGGTTTTTTTTCACTTTTAACCACATCAAAATCCTCAAGTACAATCTGTTTTGATGATTTAGATGCTTTGACGACTGTTGCTGTTGCTGGTTTTTCTTTCGTTACTTTTTTAGACTTAGGTGATTTACTATTCTCGTAGGCGCCTTTTATTATTCCGCTGGCAGTTCCAAGCACAAAATCTGAAACAATATCTACTTTATCAAATTCAATCCTGAACACTCCCTCACTTGCTGTATCAAAAAACGTCTTGCGTAATCCGGTCCAATTGCCGCTGAAGTTTCTATTTCTAGAATCATTTTTTCGTTTATTCAGATAGGCGCTCCTTACCTGATCATACGTAAAAGTTTTTGCTCCATACCCTCCTTCGTAAAATGCAAAAATGAGTATCCATTCCATTTCACTAAGCTTTCTTTTATGTAGTAGGTCATCTATATGGAGATATTTTATCAACTTTTTATCTTGATTAACTGAATTCAAATTGACAAAGGATTTTTCCTCACTAACTTCATTTTTAGATTCTAAATTCTTTGCTTCTTCAATTGGCAGTTGATGTTCAATTTGGTTCGCCCCATTGTTTATTGGACTTACATCGAAAGTATGAGGATAGCTGTTTTGAGTTATATTTTCAATTAAAGATTTAAGCCCCTCTTTTCCAACTTCGTTGCTTAAACCAACATCACAGCGAATTTCGTCGCCTTTTTTGTAATAATGGAATGTATTTGGTTGGCCGTTTGAAGCAACAACAGCATTAATTTCTGTGCCGCATTCTCCGCAAAATTTAGCGCCTTTTTCCAACGCAGATTTACATTCCTTACATTTTAGTCGACCACCGCATTGATTGCAAAAGTTGGAGCTATTTAAAACAGAGGATTCACAATTATTACAGACAAGTAGTTCCATTAGTTACTAAAATTATGATAAAGACTAAGATCAAATATAATATTTATAAATTACAAAATCTTTTACATGTTCTTGACTTCCAACAGCTATTGCTTAAAATTAGATTCGTAACTTAATTATGAAGTTCGTAAGTAAATCAGCATTCACACCCAAAAGTGGGATAAGTATAAACGATAAAACGCTATGTACTGAACACATTAATGATTATGCTATTCGCGAGAATATCATTAAATGGGGTTACAAAGGAATCTGCAATTATTGCGGTAAAAGAAGAACAGTTGCATTATACAAAGATATACTTCCTTTTATAAGTCGAGGCATTCATCATTTTTTTGGCGAGGTCGAGGATGAAGGCGTTCATTACGACGATGAGGAACAGGAATATTGGGGGGCATCAACCTACCAAACAGATGAAATGCTTTTTGATGAAGCTGGGTTAATAGTGAATAGTCAATACTTAATCGACGATTTGGTCCAGTCCTTCGGCGACGCTTTATGGTGTGAGAAAGACCCCTATGGGGACAGAGAAAGGGATATATTGAAATATGATTGGAAGGAGTTTAAACATGTTGTTAAACATCGTTCGCGATATGTTTTTATGGGTTCTAAGCAATTTCAAACAGGGATCAACGGAACCTCGGTAGAAGAAATACTTCATGAAATTGGCAGAAGAACAGATCAGTTGAATTTATTCAAGTGGATTGAACCTGGCACCAAATTTTACAGGTGTAGACAACATACCGTAAAGGCTATACCCACAAAATCGAAAGATTTTACGGCTCCCCCCGAAGATCGGGCAATCTATCCTAACCGAATGAGCCCTGCTGGCATTCCTATGTTTTATGCTGCGTTTGACAAGGGCACCGCCTTTTTAGAAACATTTGATAAAACGTCTCCGCTAAAAAATAGGATGAGTACGGCAATATTTTTAAACAAGGAAAAACTTTACTTGCTTAACTTAGCCGACCTTCCAAAAGTTCCAAGTTTGTTTGATGAGAAGTTAGGCAAATATTTAGACACAATAATTTTTCTTCATTCATTCGTAGAAGATTTAAGTGCACCAATTTATAAAGACGGCAGGGAGCACATTGATTATGTGCCGACACAGATTATAACTGAGTATTTTAGATATACTTTTAACGACCTGACAGATATTGCGTTGGACGGGATAATTTATCCCAGTTCTAAAAACTCTGGTAAAAACGCTTGCGTACTATTTTTTAATCAATCAGAATGTTTGAAAAATCTTGATTTTAAAGCCGACCTGCTTACAAAGCGAAGGATCGTCAAATGAATTTATAAATAGGTTAGAAATCGTTATTAATCTGCTCAACCGATATAATTTTGGTTAGTAGGATATCAAGCTGTTTACTCGTGCATTTATCATTGTAATGCATTCGCAATGAATTGATGGTGACTTCAATTTCATCGATAGTTTTCACAATGATATAGGTAATGTCTGTTGGCTCAAATTCTACCCTTATATCAGCTATAGTGTCATTTAATTCAACTTTGGTGTGATCATAATCTACGGGATTAAACCTTGCTTCTATATCTTTACGGTTGTTTTTAGTAGGCACATACCGCCATTCTCTCTCGTTGTAGAAGCGATAATCTTTAAAAGAAAAATCCCCCCGCGTTAAATCTGCCTTATAGTTTTTCGCATAAGCAATCATTTTTTTTATAAAAGCCATGCTGTTTAAATCTGCTTTGGTCTTTTTTTTTAGCCCCGTTTCAATAAACTCAAATATTAATTTATTAATGTCCGATCCTTTGGATAGATATAGAACAGGATTGATGCCATGGTGGATAAAACACACCAAAATGACCCCTTTTGGCCCACTCAAAAAGGCCCCCTTTGCCAGGTGAAAGTGACCACGTTCGCCAAAGCAAAGTGACCCCTCCTCGCCAGGTGAAAGTGACCCCTTAAAAGAGTTAAAGTAATG
>JARLJN010000060.1 GCA_031291255.1 Gammaproteobacteria bacterium | reverse complement strand
TCACTGCTGCGACCAGCGTATCCACCGCGACCTTCGCTGCTGCGAGGTGCGCTGCTTCTGCCTTCACTGCTGCGACCGGCATATCCACCGCGACCTTCGCTGCTGCGAGGTGCGCTGCTTCTGCCTTCACTGCTGCGACCGGCATATCCACCGCGACCTTCGCTGCTGCGAGGTGCGCTGCTACGGCCTTCACTACTGCGACCGGCATATCCACCGCGACCTTCGCTGCTGCGAGGTGCACTGCTACGGCCTTCACTGCTGCGACCAGCGTATCCACCACGGCTTTCACTGCTTTTGTTTTCGCTACGATTAGCATATCCACTGCGAGCTTCGCCACCACGGGTGCTGTTGTCATTGTCTCTTGCATAACTGCGGCCGCCACTATTGCTTTTAGATGCAAAACTTTTTCCGCCATTACCTTTATAACTTCTGCTGTCACTATCACTACGACCATATCTTTTACGGCCTTCAGAAGATGATTTAGAATTAATGTTGAATTGCTTGGTAGGTTCTAAGCCGGCAATGGTTTCTATTTGAAAACGTTGGCCTACATATTTTTCAATTTTTTGTAGATGACGCATATCAGTTGGTAATGCAAAGGAAATTGCAACACCTGTTTTTCCTGCGCGACCTGTACGACCTATACGATGCACATAATCTTCTGAGAATTTAGGCACGTCATAGTTAATAACGTGTGTGACATCAGAAATATCAATACCACGTGCAGCAATATCGGTAGCAACTAAGAATTGAATTCTGCCGCGACGTAATTGTTCAACTGTTCTGTTACGAACATTTTGTTTTAAGTCACCATGTAAAGGAGCTGCTTCGTATCCTTTATCACGTAATTGATTTGCCAAATGATCTGCATTAATTTTTGTAGCAGAAAAAATAATAGCTTTGAAAATATTTTCGTTATCTAAAAAATGCTGTAATAAACGATTTTTATGTTGGATGTTATCCACCATATAAAGTTCTTGTTTGATGAGAGCAGGAGACATTTTCTCTGAAGCAAAATCAATGCGTACAGGATTTTTAGTCAGCTGACGAATAATGCCAGAAAGATTGTTATCAACTGTTGCGCTGAATAAAAATGTTTGCCTATCTTCGGGTGTTGCATTAGCAATATCTTTTACATCATCAATAAAGCCCATATCTAACATACGGTCTGCTTCATCAAGAATTAAAATTTCAACGCCAGATAGATCTAAGCGTTTACCACCTTTATGATCACGTTTGTTACCCATGTGATCTAATAGACGACCAGGTGTTGCAACAATGATATCAACTTGGCCTGATAAATCTTTTAATTGCTGACGATATGGCATGCCGCCAACTAAGCTGATGATGTTAAATTTTAAGAATTTTCCATAGCGTCTTGCAGCAATGGTAACCTGGTCAGCTAATTCGCGTGTAGGTGTTAATACAAGTATGCGTGCTTTGCCTGTGCTAGTGGTTTGGGTAAGACGTTCTAGCGCTGGGATGATAAATGAAGCGGTTTTACCTGTACCTGTTTGGGCGCTAACGACTAAATCGTTATGTTTTAACGCTTCAGGTATAGAGCGAGCTTGGACTGGGGTGGGGGTAGTATATCCACACGTTGCGATTGCTTTTAAAATCAGTGGATTTAAATTCATTTCAGTAAATAACATAGGAGCTTTTCCTCAAAAAATTGCGAATGCAAGCCAATCAGGCTCGGTGTTCGCAAAATGGCGAAGGAATAGACCTGGTTTATGGCTGGCGTTAAAAATATCATCGCCAACGTAAACCTAGAGTAACTTCAGGCAGTGTCCCACCTAAAATTAAATTAATCTGGAAGGGGGGAAATAGTTCATTGGTAATGATTAAACTACATTAAGTAGCGGTGCTATGATCACCGTTTATGCAAAAAATAGCAAGCTAATTATTTGGGGTACAGCACGTTGTGTTATTTTGAGTAAGAATCTAAATTTACTGTTAATTATCATGCAGTTAAATGTAGGTTGGGTTGAGTGCTTTTTACGAAACCCAACATATTTCTTTCTCATAATTAAAGAAGAAATGAATTGTAGGTTGGGTTGAGTGGGTTTTTTGAAACCCCACAAAATTTTTACTTTGGGTTTGTTAAAAACACACAAAACAACCAAACTACAAAATTATTTTAATTTAAAAAGCTGC
>JARLJN010000059.1 GCA_031291255.1 Gammaproteobacteria bacterium | reverse complement strand
CCGCGGGGGGCGGGGGCGCGCGCCGCCCCCACCCCACACCACCCGGCGGGGCGGCACACAAAACCCCCCACACAACCCAACCTACAACTTGTTTGAAGTTTAAAAATAGATAGCGCATTTCTAAAATCGATACGCCAAACGTAAAAAACCGGAATAAAGAAAAGGAATAAAATCTTCTGCAGGGTCCATTTCAGACTCGCCATACCCTCCCGTGTAATTTATTCCAAGCTCCGCTAAGAGATGTTCTGTCAAATTATAATTAAGCCCTATACCAAAGGTAGGGCTTGCTCTCCAACGGTCTTTAATTGCGTCATAGCGATGCACACCAGCTACGCCTGCACTAGAGTAAGCTCGCACTTCGGTACGGGGAATGATTAGCATAAACTTGGCCACTAATGCAGTACTTTCGGTTTTTGTGGTGAACGCAAGACGACCATCATAATTAAATGCAAACAAACTTGTCTCGTCAAAATTTATTCTTGCAACAGGGTACCGCGTATAGTTGCCCTCAATCGCAAAAGTTGGGATTAGCTCATAGCCAGCAACAACACCCCATATAGCTCCACCTTCAGTCACACTAGTCGGTGTAGACATACTCATGGCCACACTTGCTTTATTTTCGGAAGGAACTAATTCACCCCAAGTTGTTGAACCATAACCGCCAGTAATCCCAGCATAAAAGGGATGAGTAATATTGTTGGCCGTGTAAGATATTGCTGCACTTGATACAACACATAAAATACAAGTAAGAAAAAATATTACGAATTTTTTTTTACTAATCATAAAGACTCATTAATCAATATCTAAGATAGAAATAATTAGGTTGGTGCTAAGCATTTTCTGCTTAGCGCCACATAATATCATGTTACCAACCTACAATTTAATCAGCACGCTCTACCTGTAGAGCTACATAAACCGCCAACATTATCCGTGCCGCCGTTACGATAACAACTCCAATCATTAATACAATTTTGAATAGAGGTATCATGCTGATATTCACAAGCTCTTTGTATACTGCCAAACATACTAATCATACGTTGATATAATAAATTCATATCGTTGCACATGCCTGCAGGCAATCCAGAGGCCGTACAATGACACTGAGCCACAACTTGAAATGAAGAACAAAAGCTAGGATTAGTCACGGGCAGAGCTTGTCCACATGCTAAGGTTGAAACACGAGTTGTCACTGTTTCAGCTAAAGTGACTGATGACAAACAAAACGTGCACAACAAACTGAATAGTAAAATAGATTTCCTTATCATCTTTTATCCTCAATAGTAAAAAAAATACAAATGATTGTATGATAACTTCTGTTCTTATAGCAAATGAAAATCATAACAGAATTTTATTCTAGCATCGCTTAGCCTATTTACAGCAAACACATTGACTGCATATATCACTTAATGGTGTGGCTAGAGTATGATTCAGTTATAACATGCGATTCCAGCTCTTGATAAGATGTTTCTTGCTGGTTCTCATTTCTAGCGATATGTAACGCTTTATTTTTAAAAAAACTGTTTTGAGCACGCCCAAGAGTATGCGCCTGTATGACTTGCTCCTCTTCTACCCTATCAATAACAATGTTGACTTGACTTTCATCTTCAACCAACATTTTTACATCGGCTTTAAACTCACATTCTTTACACGGAGATAAAATTTCTTTACAAGCTTCAAATAAATTCAATAAGAGTGACACTGCAGGCCAAATTAAAATATAAGGTTCGAAAATTCTTTGAAAAGGTGTTCCAGTGACATCTAAGTTCAAATGCTCTTTAAAGAAATCTTCTATCATCGTATTAAATACTAAAGACCCTAAGGTAAAAACAAACAAATAAGTTATGAAATGCGAATAATCCTGCATAGGTTGCAAGATTGATCTAAACTTTACTTTAGGGTTCCTACAATGAATTAAATCATTCATACTTTTAAGCAACAATCTCACCCAATGATCTAGTTTTCCAGAGCTAGAATCTATACCTTGAATCTTTTCACGAAAATCATAAATCGATTTAATCACCCATAAAGATCCCATTAAATAGGCTGTTTGACTCACACCAATTGAATTCAAATTTCCCAGTGTTAACTTATAACCTAGCATGAGTGTAGTACCGTCGCCAAACATAGTCAGAGGTTCTCGCAAAATTCGCGTTGCCAGCCACACGACGCCTTTTCGAGAATAAAGATATAAATCAAAATTCAAGCCTTTCTTATTATACAAATGAAAAGCATGCTGAAGATCGCGAGGCTTATAAACTGAATGCAAAATTGCAGCGACTTCATTGACAGCACCTTCTTCTTGCAACAATTTTATCGCGATCAAAATTTCTTTTATTAACCCATCGGGTTCGTCTTTAATTTTTTGTTTTATTGCGGGTAATGTTTCATGAAATAAGACTGCACTCAATCCAAAATGCTTATACCAACTGATAAACGTTATTAAATCTTCGTCAGTATAATCGAGCAATAAATCATGTTTAACATGAAGTACATTTTGTAATTTCACTACATTATTGAGTGCGATAATACGATTGAAATGCTTTTCTATACGCTCATCAGAAAATTCATCCTTAGTGACTTCTTTGAGTTGTTCTTTTTTTTCAGCAGGCAAAGAATTATAAGCAAATAATAATCTTGGATGATTTTCTGCGACGGCATAACGTGGAATAGCATCCGAATCTGGATGTGACTCAGACAATAATCTATCACGCATAATAAACCTTGATACTAAAACATCAGAAATAACGCTAAAGAGAATTACTATAGTAATCCTCTTTAGCGGGAACCACTCCTAAAACATAGTCATGACATGAGCAGGTATCTTCTCAACGTCTTCATGAACCATTTTATTTTTTATATGATTTTCTGCATCTGTTTCTGCAACTTTTTTATAAGTATCACTCGAAGCTAATTGCGAATTATTTTCTTTTAAGGATGTAAAGTACTTACCAGCTGCAGAGAGGTCTTCTTCTTTTGCTACGTGAGCAACTGCATTTTCGTAATATTGATTCAATTCTATGTGAGGTGGAACTATACCCGTATTTCCTAAAAATTGGCGAGTCTCTAACGCTTTTTTAAATACAAAATATTTTGCAGGCGGTGTAAGTTCTTTGATTTTCTCTTCAAATTGTTTTTTTGAAAATGGCATAAATACTCCTTGTTATTTTAGTTTTCTCGTAGGGGGGATTAGGCCCATCAGGGCCATTATCCACCAAATTATTGTTGGTAGATTACACGTGTCGCATTCTAACAAAGCCTCATAGACTCACCAAATAGATTCCATAAAATCTCGATTTTCCTCCCAAAAATCTGGCAATTAGTGTATATTAGCTCTAATTATTACCTTTAAAGCCATCCCTCATGAATAATTCAGATATTGTCATCATAGGTGCAGGTGCCGCCGGGCTCATGTGCGCAATTGAAGCAGGCAAACGTGGACGTCATGTCATCGTACTTGATCACGCGAATAAACCTGGAAAAAAAATTCTTATGTCTGGCGGTGGCCGCTGTAATTTTACTAATTACACGATCAACGCAGATAATTTTATTTCTCATAATCCACATTTTTGTAAATCCGCTTTATCACGATATACACAATGGGACTTTATTGAATTAGTCAAAAAATACCAAATACCATTTCATGAAAAAACATTGGGGCAGTTATTTTGTGATAACAAATCAAAAGATATTTTAGAAATGCTGCTAGCCGAATGCCAACGAAATAATGTTGAAATCAAACTGAATACCAGCATCACAAAAATTGAAAATCCCAACCCTCATTATTTTAAACTCACTAGCAATGATGAACATTTTGATTGTCAATCACTGGTGATTGCAAGTGGAGGATTATCTATTCCCACTATGGGAGCCAGCCCATTTGGCTATAAAGTCGCTGAACAATTCAATATTCCTGTTTGGCCTACTCGCGCTGGTTTAGTTCCTTTAACTCTGCAAATAGAAGATAGAGAAAAATTTTCTCAGCTATCCGGTGTTGCTGTTGATTGCCTGGTAAGCAATCAACGAAATCAATTTCGTGAAAATATTCTTTTTACGCATAGAGGCTTAAGCGGTCCTGCCATATTACAAATATCTTCATACTGGCAACCCGGTGAAACTATACATATAAACTTACTCCCAGAAATACATTTAGCAAATGAACTCACACATCACTCACAAGACAAACAATTAAAAACTGTTTTGTCTGAGTATTTACCCAAACGCATCATAGAAATATTTTTAAATACCGAATTCGCTGAAAAAAAAATACGTACACTCACGCAAGAAAATATTAAGTCAGTTTGTCTCTCTTTACAAAACTGGGTATTGAAACCGAATGGAACTGAAGGATATCGCACTGCAGAAGTTACGCTAGGCGGCGTAGACTGCGATAAAATCTCCTCCAAAACTATGGAAGCCCTACATGTCCCTGGATTATATTTTATAGGTGAAGTACTTGATGTCAGTGGATGGTTGGGCGGTTATAATTTTCAATGGGCCTGGTCTTCTGGCTGGGCTGCTGGCCAAGTCGTCTAGCAAGGTTAATGTGTTCTATATTAAGCCAAGTTGTTTCGAATTTTAACGCTAATCCTAGCTTTTTAACCCTCACTTCGCATAAGATTTAAGTTATAGACTATTTTTATTCCAGGATAATCAACATGACTGAGACTATTGATTTACACCTGAAAAAAGAGTTAATAAAAAAACAACGTTGTTTTTCTCGACTGACTGATGAAGAAATTACAGGATTAGCCGGTTTATTGAAAGAAACCCCTTTTACTGTAGGAGACGTTATCGTCACAGAAGGTGACATTGTTGACTCCGTCTATTTTATCGTTAAAGGCGATGCTGAAGTTCAGCATATACGTGTAAAAGATGGTACCCATGAGACAGAAGTCATCGCTACACTGCACCCAGGTCAAACGATTGGTTTAAGTGAAACCGGTTTTTATTCTCTTACTGGGTTAAGAACCGCTACTGTAGCGGCCAAAACAGACATGCTAACATTGCGCTTAGGCCTCTCTACATTTCATGGCTTTGCGCTTGCCAACTCTCATGTGAGCGAAGTGATGCGAACTAACGCTCAAGTACTTACCGATTCAACTGACACAAATAATTTTTAACACGATTAAGCGTGTAGCCCGGATTGAGCGCTGCGAAAATCCGGGCTACACGCTTAAACTCCTGATCAATTACCTTTTATCTGCGTTTTTAATATCTGCTGATGCACACTCCATTCTTGCAACCATTCGGGTAATTTAGGTGAAGATTCCTGATAATTTATTAGCTCGAGTATATGAGCAGGCGTTGTCGGTTTTCCTGACTTATGTAAAATACGAGCTTGTATATGCGCTAATGCAACAACGGTATTTTTACGCATAAAGGTCTGTTCTAAAAAAAAATATTTTTCATCCCACCCCAAAACTTTCGTGACTATCGTAAATTTTTGAAAAAGCTGTAAAGACTTTCTAAATTGAATGGTTTCAGCTGTAACGACAGGGTAATAACCACGACGTATTTTTTTATGTAATCCTGAACGAATTAACAAATCTAAACGCGCAAGATCCAATAACGTTAAATATCTACCGTTATTCATATGTAACAAAACATCCAAATCATTCAATAATGTAATGAATGGAGTCACACAAGGCCCCAACAAGGCGCATGGCTTACGAAAAGGTGAACGCAATAAAGTCCAAATAAGACGGAATAAAAGATTCATAGTTTCATATCCTCAGAATGCTGAGTAAGTTGTATTAATAGCATTTCTATTGCTTTCATGGTACAAATGAACATAAATATTGCATCCACACCTAACACTTTGTCCAATAAAATGGTTAAACTAAATTAATCAACCTTTCACTAAAGTGGCTAATGTCTATGCAAGAAATGGCTTCCATAAAATTTGACTCAAAAAATAATCTCATCACTTGCCAAGGCGAGTGGACGTTAGCACAACTACCCCATTTAGAAAACGCCATCAGTCAATTAAACGATATCTCTGCACATAATGTCACCCTCGATGGCAGTGCAGTCAGTAAAATTGACAGCGCTGGGGCTTGGCTGCTGACACAATTTTTAAATAAAATTTCAATGTCTGACGCAATCAATCACTTCGAAAGTTTTGCTATACCACAACAAAAACTACTTGATCTCGTTACAAAATATAGGGTAGAAGCCGATACCATTCCATACGCTAAAGATCTTTCATGGCTTGAAAAAATTGGAAAAACAAGTGTAACTTATAGCAAAGATTTTTATTCTTTTTTAGCGTTTGTTGGTAAGTTAGGGACAGAATTTTTACTCACCATTAAAAACCCAGCTACATTTCGCTGGAAAGCTTTCATGAGTATCATAGAATCAGCAGGCTTCCAAGCGCTCATGATCATAGCCCTGCTTTCTTGTATGATAGGAGTGGTAATCACTTACCAAATGGGATTACAACTTAAAACCTATGGTGCAAATATTTTTATCGTTGATCTATTAGGCTTAGCTATACTACGAGAATTTGCTCCTTTAATCACAGCCATCATGGTCGCCGGACGAACAGGCTCTGCGTTCACTGCACAGCTGGGCACTATGAAACTGAATCAAGAAATCGATGCGCTCAATACTATGGGTGTCAGTCCAGCAAGTTTATTATTTTTACCCCGAGTCATAGGCCTGACATTAGTATTACCACTTTTAACTATGTGGGCAGATATATTCGGTATTGTTGGCGGTATGATCATGTCTAACAATATGCTTGATATTAGTTGGGCAGATTTTTTAAATCGCTTTCATCATGTTGTTTCATTACGTTCATTTCTGATAGGCATAGGCAAAGCGCCAGTTTTTGCCTTAATCATCTCAGCTATAGGTTGCTTTGAAGGAAACGAAGTCGAGCTGAATGCAGACAGCATAGGCAAACAAACAACAAAAAGCGTGGTATTGTCTATCTTTTTCATTATTATTGCTGACGCTGCCTTCTCAATCATATTTAGCAAGCTTAAATTATGACCCAGCCCATCATTGAAGTAAAAGATTTAAAAATTAACTTAGGGGGCAACTGGGTACATGACGGCCTCAGCCTAACCGTCATGCAAGGTGAAATCTTAGCCATAGTCGGAGGAAGCGGCTCTGGAAAAACAACACTATTACGTGAAATGCTACTGTTACAGCGTCCTGATGCGGGTTCTGTGAAAATCTTTAATGAAAATATCATGACATTAAACACAAATGATTTCCTAAAAATACAACAAAGATGGGGTGTTTTGTTTCAACAAAATGCTTTATTCAGTTCATTCACGCTGTTAGAAAATGTAGCTTTTCCATTGCACGAACATACTACGTTAAGCCCTAGAACAATCCGCGAATTAGCGTTGCTGAAAATTTTATTAGTGGGTTTGCCAAAGGACTCAGCGAATAAATATCCTTCAGAACTCAGTGGCGGTATGCAAAAGCGTGCGGGATTAGCACGCGCAATCGTGTTAGACCCAGAATTACTTTTTCTTGATGAACCTACGTCAGGATTAGATCCTCAAAGTGCAGAAGCTTTTGATGAACTCGTATTAAACCTGCAAGAAACATTAGGATTGACTGTAGTGATGGTCACACATGATATCGATAGTTTATGGTGTGTAACAGATCGTGTAGCCATGTTAGGAAAAGGAAAAGTACTCTGTGTCGATTCTATGCCAGAACTCATAAAAAATAAAAATCCACTGATACAGGAATTTTTTAATGGGCCGCGGGGACGCGCAGTCAGAGACATTTATCAGCAAAAAGGTAAATAACTACTATGGAAACAAAAGTAAATTATGCGTTAGTAGGTACATTTGTCATTTTTCTTATTGCATCAATTGTACTGAGCGTCATATGGCTGTCAGCGGGTTTTTCTTCGCAAAACAATACCGTTTATAAAGTTTACATGACAGAGTCTGTGAGTGGACTCAATCTTGATGCGGCTGTTGAATTTAATGGTGTAGGTGTGGGCACTGTAGAGAAAATGGAAATTAGCCCTGAAGATCCCCACTTGGTTATTCTATTATTAAAAATTAAAAGCGACACACCTGTCACTGCAGGCACAAGAGCCACTTTAAATATCAAAGGACTCACTGGAAATGCATATATCGCTCTACAAGACAAGGGTACAGATAGAGCACCTCTTACTATTTCAAGTGATGAAGATTACCCCGTTATTAAAACATCACCTTCTTTGCTTTTTCGCTTAGATAATGCGGTTACGCAATTCATTTCTGATATGCATAGGGTGAGCGCGTCTGTTGAATCTTTATTAAATACGGATAATCAACGTTCGATTCGCCAGAGTCTTATAAACTTACAAACGATTACTGGTACGATTGCTGACGGTAAAAATCAAATTAATGCTATTTTGAAAAATACGTCTACTGCCACACAGGGACTTCCTATGGCTATACATAGCTTTGAAAACACCACTACCAATATTTCTTCTTTATCAAACGAAATTAAGCAAAATCCATCTATTTTATTACGTGGCCAAGCTCAAGAAAATCTAGGTCCTGGAGAACAATAATATGAAGACAACTTTATTGATGCGTCACTTTTTTATAATAGTGACTATGATAGTTTTAACCAGCTGCTCTTTGATATCGCCCAATCGAAGTCAGAAGAATTTATATGTACTCAACTCTGTCCCTTCAATACATCTAAAGAAAACTCACACTGCAAAAACCATCATGGTATCACCAGTAGAAGCTAACACGCTTTATAATACAACAGCTATGGCATACACACTGCGACCTTATCAAATAGCTTATTTTGCAAAAAATAGATGGGCTGACACGCCAGCAAATATGATACAAACATTGATTATTCAAGCACTACAAAATGCGCATTCATTTCGCTCTGTAGTGACACCTTCATTTAGGGGCCAGGCTGATTATGTGTTAAATACGCAATTGATAGAGTTGCAACAAGATTTTTTACAAAATCCCAGTGTGTTACGATTAAAACTACAAGTACAATTCACAAACGCAGCATCAGGAAATATCATACGCAGCAAAATAATTTCAGTGACTGTACCTACTCTACAAAACTCCCCTTGTGGCGGCGCTATCGCTGCTAATATTGCGGTGCGACAAGCATTGGTACAAATAGTCAACTTCATACAGTAGCCCGGATTGAGCACAGCGAAAATCCGGGAGCCAAGTTCCTGGATTTTCGCTGTGCTCAATCCAGGCTACCTTTCCTGATAAAATAATTAGAGAACTATTTAATATGCTGTCCAGCTCATCATCTCCCGTTTTTGATCTCAACAATATAATACTAAAAAGAATAGATGATATTATTGCCCTAGAAGAAAAATTTTATGATACTCGTGCTGATAAAAAATCCGAATCTGAAACTAAAATCTTACAACAATTATTAATGCATATATTAACCTTAATTTCAGAAGAAGCCTTACCGTCTTATTTAATTAAAACAACTTATGATCCAAATCAAGCGCAAAGCTTTCTAAGCGAAATTGAAAAGAAATTTAATCATCTCAAACTCTCTTGTGAAGTAAAACTGATTATTGGTCTATATCAATTACTGTGCTTGAAAGCACAAATGAGCAACTTAAAAAACTCCGACTTATTCAATCGAAAGTTAAATCAACTTATTTTATTATCCATGCATAATCTGCTTTATTTTGAACTTATCAAAATTAAACTGGCATATTGGGCACATAATGAAATAATTTATCATGATCAACTTAAGAAATTTTGTAATACACTTTTTTCATCCACCCAACTTGATTCATTGGAAAATATATTTTATCTTTTACCTAAAGAAATTTTTTCAGATATTTTTAATGCAATTCAACTAATCATCTCAAAAAATGAATCCTCTAATGACGATATAAAATTACTCTCCACAGCCATAAACTATCTTCAGTCTGTGCAGATTAAAGAACTTGCTGCTACCCTTTTAACTAAATTGAAAAATAACAATAACATCAGTGTTATTCGTAATACTGTAAACTTGTTAATAACTATGTTTGTTAAATTTGATGCCGAAACGCGAACTCAATTTCTGGATTATGTTTTAGCGTTAAAACATACTGCCTTAGAAGAACAAGGTATTAATTATTATAGCATCTCTACCTTTATTAGTATTTTAGATAGAGTCATTAATCATTTTAATGAAGATGAATGCCAACTTATCACTAGTCCATTACAAAACGTCATAAAATCATATCGATCAAATGGTAATGGTGAAATTTTCTTCGAAAAAATTCTCAACATTTTAAATTGCTTAAATCCTAAAACTAACACTCCACTTTTACTTGATACTATAATGTTATGGCTGCATGATTATGCTAGGTTTAATACATATTGTCATTTTAATACGACAGCACAAATGGCACTATTATTAACGCCAAAACTAAGCGATTTAACCACTGAACAACACAATGCGGTCACTCTTCCCTTAATCGACTTGATATTAGAATTTAATTCTAAAAACAATATTAGCGAAGAAGAATTCCTACCTTTTTTTCAATCAGTAAAACGTGAGATCGTTAACGACCATATTAATCCAATGATTAAAAGATTAACCACAGAAAAATCAGACCCGGAATGTGAACGTTTATTCAGTACATTACGATTTTTTACACCCTTGTTAACACATCACGAATTGTTAATTACCTTAAATGCTGGCATGCAATTTATGCGAGATATTAAACACTCTTACTTTGAGTACACCATCCCGCACATACATAAACTTCTCGCTTTAACTCATCCTGTCGTATTTATTGAATCACTAAAAATAATATGGTCAGATAACATTAATGAGTTAAAAATATTAATTCCATATTTAAATGAATATGATGCCAAAAGTTTTTTCCCTAAAATACTCGCACTATTAAAAAATAATAATCAAGAAATGAAATACGATTTTATTATGCAATTAGACAATTTGTTCGAATTCATTTTTAAAAAATCACATTTCATAGAATTATTTTTTATTAATCACCCTGCACTAGACCAAATATTAGCATACTCTTTACAGCTGCTTAAAAATGAAAATCTTCATTGCATTCAATTTGGCCTAAACATGTTACACAAGCTTATTCCTACAATGCCCAATAACACATCTATACTTCCTGCGGTTGTAGAATTATTAAAAGAAAATGATAGAGACAGAGATCAAAATGATATACCTATCTGTATTATTAAAAAATTAAAATCGCAACTCACCGCTCAACAGCAAGCAGAAATCTTATTCATTTTATTTAGAATCATTCCAGAAAGAGTTGATACCATAGACGCAAACGAATTATTTGATGATTTAATCCGGCAACAAAGCACACAATCAGACATCTTATTTTCGCAATTATGGAATTATGTTCACCCAAAGAGAACATACTGGCACCACAGTGTGACAAATAGCGTGACATTTATGAGCCCAGCTTTGTTAGATTTGACAAGTTTGCAAGTACAATTAAAAGCGGGAGATGCGAATTCTATTCCATTTTTAAATAAGAAGGCTGTCACTGTTGCAATCAATACTACTTATACTGCAGTCAGATTCTTTAACGCACAGCCTACTATTAATCCGGTTAGCATGGAGCAAACCATGACACCTTCAATGCCAAAATATTCCTAGTGATTGAATTAGTACTGCAAACACTAAAAACAAGAACAATTATATCGGGTTTTTTTATTTTGCTCTGTAGACTCTCGCTGAGTTGATTTAATCATTGAGAAAAATGTAGGAAGCTTTTCTCTGCATTTTAAATCTTGGCTTTCTTTAGTTTGAATGACTTTTCGTTTTTCAGTCTGTTTAGGTGTGATGATTTTGTCATCTTTTTTAGAATGACCATCCACCATTCTCTCTACTAACAACTTATAATCTTCGTCCATGTATGCCTGAAAATCTCTAGACTCATTTTCATTATTTGCATTCATTTTTTATACCTTATCTTATTAATGCCAAAACAGTCCCTGTGCTATAACGATAAGTGCAACAACCATCACTATCACTAACGGTAATTTACCTCCTATCACTCTGTAATCTGCTTTTATTTCATTTTTATATCGTCCAACCCAAACCATAAGTGCCGGCAATATAATAATTAATATAGCCAAACAAACGCCCGCATAACTTAATCCTACGATAAATGCACCTGGATAAAATAATGCAATCGTTAAAGGTGGGATGAATGTGATTAGGTGCAGCAATACATTTTCTTTGCCCGTCTTTTCAAGCTTGAAACCGTCCGCAAAAAAATCTACTACACACAATGACACGCCTAAAAACGAAGTCGCTACACACACTGATGTGAATATACGTGTTAACGTTGTTATCCAAGGATTTTGTAAGTGATGAATTAAAGCTTGTGTTAACGCTAAAGTGGAATGATCAGAATGTACAAAACTTAAAACGCTGTATTCACCTTCATAAGGTATACCACCAAAAATAGCTGCTACCCAAAGAATATAACAAATTAAAGGTATGAGACTCCCTATCAAAATAACTTTTCTCAGTTTTACAAAATCGTTATTAAAATAGGCTCTCAAGCTGGGAATGATAGTCGCAAATCCGTAGGAAGTCATAACAACAGTAATAGCTGGAATAATATATTTTATTTCTCCGCCGCTATAACGACTCACATCAATGTAAGGGACTATGAATAAAACCAGAAAAATAAATGCGGATAACTTTATTAACATCAACCAACGATTGACATAATCAATTGAACGAATGCCATTATAAACAACAGCACCAAGCAGCAACGTAAATAAAATTGAATCTACACTAACAGATGTCTCCCAACCTGAAGCTTGTATTAATCCATGTAAAATATCGGAACCGCCTGATATATAGGCTGCTAGCAAACAATAAAATAAAAGCAAATAGCAAAACCAAGCAACGAGTTGTCCTGTATTTCCTAATGTTTTTTTCGCCATGAAAATTATATTGCTATTCGAGGGCATCCACAAATTAACTTCTAATAATAAAAAAGCACAATAAGTCATGACCATCCAACTGGCCACAAGCAAAAATAAGGATCCCCAAAAACCTGCTTGTGCCGTGACTATGGGCAGAGCTAACATTCCGCCGCCTATTGTGGTTCCTACTATTAACAAAATCCCGCCTAACATTTTTGCTTTCATTTTTTAACCTTATTGATTTATGTATCCTCGCTATGAATCCCGAGTAAATTAATCTATGCTGTTATATTAGTTTTCATCATTTATGAGGAATAAAATGAAAATAACTTCCATT
This sequence comes from Gammaproteobacteria bacterium, assembly GCA_031291255.1. Classification (GTDB taxonomy): domain Bacteria; phylum Pseudomonadota; class Gammaproteobacteria; order DSM-16500; family DSM-16500; genus UBA5158. Next base: position 590 of record JARLJN010000059.1, on the reverse strand, counting down.
GCGTTTTTAGCTTGTATCACAGCAATATGCCTAAATGCGAATGCTAAATCTATAGCTAAATTAACTTCAGCTGAAACTCTTATAGAAAATTTGCCTGAAACACTGGCCAGTGCGAAAAAAGAAACGGATTTAACTCTCCTTTTTCCCCTCATTCTGCCTAAAAATGACAATGTCGCTGAATATTTTGTCTATGCGGATTTTTCAGGTGCATCTCATGGCATCAATTACAGAATAAACATAGACAGTACTAAAGATTGTCACGGGGTTCATGTTTGTAATCTAGGTTACATTTCAGCCAGTAAAAACAGCGAACCCGACGTTTTTTACGATATGAAAAAGAAAAAACTCACTAAACCTGTCATGCTAGCCCAAAATAAAAAAGGCTATTTTACCCCTGGTCACGCTATGGGCAGCTACTTCCCTGCGACCATACAATGGCAAAATAACGGCATACTTTACACCATTAGCTGGGACACCGACCAAGCTAACTTAGTAAAAGTCGCTAATTCAGCCATTGAAAATGAACTAAAGTAGTACGTAGGTTGGGTTGAGTGCTTTTTACGAAACCCAACGTAACATTATGTTGGGTT
>JARLJN010000058.1 GCA_031291255.1 Gammaproteobacteria bacterium | reverse complement strand
GCGCGGGGGGGGGGGGGGGGGGCCCCCCCCCCCCCCCCCCCCCGCGCCGGCGCCCCCCCCCCCCCCACCCCCCCCCCCAACCCAACCTACATAATGCTGACAATTAGATTGCTCAACGCTTTCACCCATAATGTATGGTCATTAACACAAGGCACAAAAACAAATTCACTGCCACCCAAAGCTGCCCAATCAGCTCTCGCTCGCATATTAATTTCTTCTAGTGTTTCTAAGCAATCAGATACAAATGAAGGACAGACTACGGCAATATTTTTTATTCCTTGCTCTCGCAGCTTAGGTAATACCACATCTGTATAAGGTTGTATCCAAGGTGTGCGGCCTAATCGTGATTGAAAACAAACGGTATATTGAGTCGGCTTTAATCCTAATGAAAGTGCTAATAATTCCGATGTTCTGTAACATTGCGCACGGTAACAATAGGCATTAGTTACATCTATTTTAGGACATGCATTAACGTGATCACACGAAGCTGTGCAGTTACTTTTTGTGATATGTCTTTCTGGCAAACCATGATAGCTAAATACAAAGTGCTCAATATTTTTTTTTGTTGTGGTCTCGCTAATTAATTGTGTATAGGCAGCGATGAATCCAGGGTTATCATAAAAATCTTTTATGATGTGCAGTGTTGGGATATTCCATTGCTTAGATAAATAATGCATAACATTTTCAATAGCTGACCCTGTTGCAGCAGAAGAATATTGTGGGAATAATGGGATCACGATTATTTTTTCACAATTTTTTAATTTATCTAAAGCAGATTGAATACTAGGATTTCCATATCGCATGCCTAATTCGATTTGGTATGCACTACCTAATTCATGAGATAAAGCTGTTTTAAGTTTTAGGCTGTTCGAGAGTAAAGGTGACCCCGACTCAGCCCAAATTTTTTGGTAAGCTTCTGTGGTTTTTTTATATCTAAAAGGAATAATAATTAAATTAGTTAATACCCAACGCGTTACACAAGGTAAATCTATGACTCTGGGATCATTCAAAAATTCTTTTAAATAGTTGCGCACAGATTTTGGATCCGCGTTATTCGGAGTGCCTAAATTAATGAGCAATACGCCTGCTTTATTCATGTGATTTCGCCTAGCTAAATAGGAAGTCCTGCACCTAAAGACTGATAACGTTCTTGATTTTGTTCTTGTTCTGGTTTTTGAGTATGCTTGTAGAGAAAAGCAATTCCGACCACAGAGGCAGATGCGAACAATAATAATAATGTATCTGTAATTCCTTCATTTAATATGGCCGCTTGGCAGGCTGCTTCTGCCGTTTTAGGGAACGCCATAAGTTGTTCGATTAACTTTTCATTCAAATCCATATGCATAGAGACTAATAAATTTTTAGATGCAATGGGAATAGCGTCAGTGGAATCACCTAGTAAGAGATCCATTTTCATTGAGCCAGAAAATCCTACATTATTATTCAAAAAAGAGTTTACCATTTCTTGTGTGCTTTCTAGTAAGCCATTACAAACTTTATTAGCAGCTCTTGCTGTGAAAATCGCACCGCCAATTGCTGCAATTCCTGTCGCTGTAAAAAACCCACACCATGTTTTTTTAAATTTCATTTAAGTCCCTAATGATGAAAATTGATTGATTAATTCTGGTTGGATTGTATCAACCACTAGACAATAAATGAAGTTGTATTGTGCCCCTTATAGTTTCATTATATGAAGATAAGAGTAGAGTGATATAATCAATTTATTAATATTATCAGTGCGTTATAGTTGTGATTCGGTGAGGGGGGTTTTTCTTAGCAATAATTGTTTTTGTTCTACACATTTTGATTTGTTTAGTATATTCTTTGCGTTTTTAAAGGCTCAATATAAAACATAAAACTAGAGGATCATAAGAACATGCACATTATCGCCATTGCTGGATCTACTTGCTCAGGCAGTACCACAGTTACTCAAAAAATCATCAGTCATTTTAGCCATCTTACGTCTGTCGTGATCCCATTAAGCCATTATTTGAAAAGTGCTAATCATACGGATGGATTTGATTATGAATTATTAATAAGTCATTTAATTGAATTGAAAAAGGGAAATACCATTGCGTTGCACGGAAGTAAGATAGAGTCCAAGCAAATTGTTATACTTGACGGCGAATTTGCTCTACATCAGACTTTATTACCATACATAGATACAGCTATTTTTATAGAGTCAGAGTTAGATAAAAATCTTCAAGCAATTGCAGAGCCTCAAAAAAAATCTGCGCACATTGTACTTGAAAATCATCTACTCATTGATGTGAGTTTAATAGAAACCAGAATTAAACCGCCGCTTAAAAAATATTATTCCTTGCCCAGAGCATCAAGCACTTTCTTCAGACCAGAAGATGATGCAGCACATGCGCGAGATGCATTAGATCTGTCAAATAGTTTTCAGTGTTCTCCATCGCCTGAATAAATTAAAATTATTCACTCTGGTCATTGCTGTAGGTTGGGTTGAGTGCCTTTTACGAAACCCAACATAACGCTTTAGCACCTTCGTTTAAGCACTTGCCACGTTAAGACCCTCATCCGCCCTACGGGCACCTTGTGGAGTCACATTTCAAGTGCAACACTTTGTTATTAAAAAATTCAGCTGGCGTTTGATAATCTAAACATTTTCTAGGTGTATTATTATAAAGCGCCATCACATTATTAATATTTTTTGTTGTCCAAGTATCTAAGTCTGTTTTACGAGGCAAATACCTACGTAATCTTCCTATAGAATTTTCTATTCCTCCTTTTTGCCAGGGAGATCTTACATCACAAAAATATGTTTTTATTCCCAACTTATTTAATTGATAGTGTTCTGCAAATTCTGTTCCATTATCAAATGTTACAGTTTTACATAGCGCTTGTGGTAAATCTTTTAATAAATTTTTAATTTCGAATATGACTGTTTTTGCTTCCTTGTTTTTTATTCTTAATAAAATATCTACTCGTGAATAGCGTTCATGTAATACTAAAACATTTTGACCATGCTTGGAAAAAAGCATTAAATCTGCTTCCCAATGGCCTATTTCATGTCTATTTTCGATAACTTCATCTCGCTCGTGGATCGAAACTCTATCTTTTATAAATAGAACAGCACTACCACCTCCTTTACTCCTAAAACCCCTTTTAGATTTACTGCGTGGCAAATAGTGACGCCATTTATAATCGTCCGTTCTTTTTATTTGAGCGTAAATGAATCGATATATTGACTCATGAGAAATAACACTGCATCCTTTCTCTCGCGCCAATCTGCCAGAGACTTGTTGTGGGGACATTCCCATAGTAAGAAAGTCCAACACCTCATTTCTTAAAGCTGATTGGCGCTCTAACTTGCTTCCATGCCAACGTCTTCCTACAGTTTGAAGCTGCGCGTAACTCGCCTCATAACCTTTTGTTTTTGTAATATTTCTCTTTATTTCACGAGAAATCGTTGATTTCGAGCGAGCCAAAGCTGCTGCGATTTCCTGGATCGAATTACCGGCTTTGAAAAGACCGGATATCGTACATCTCTCATCCAGGGAGAGCTGATTGTATTGTTTTCCCATAGTGGCACCGAGTATATACGGTGTTGCACTTGGTTTGTGAATTTATCCCTTCTCCCGCAAGCGGGCGAAGGGATAGACTGTAGGTTGGGTTGAGTGTTTTTTACGAAACCCAACATAACGTTACGTGGGGTTTCGTAAAAAACACTCAACCTACGGGAACTTCTGAATTTCTTAACGTAAATTTTTGATTGTTACTTTGCGGCCTTTTAATTTTCCATTTTGGAAATATTGAAAGGCTTTTTTAATTTGACTGTGATGTATAGCAACATAAGAATGCAGTGTTGCTATATTAATTTTACCTATCATATCACCCGGCAAACCAGCATCTTTTGTTAACGCACCAAGTATATCACCCGGACGAATTTTATCTTTTTTTCCAGCGGCTAAACAAAGCGTTATCATTTCAGGCGTTGGAATTTTTGTATCTCGTGTTGTTAATCCGCTGATTTTTCCCCACTGAATGGGATGAATTAAATTATCTTCTATCATACTAATACGTAGTTGATCTGCTGGTGTTGTCAAGCTGATAGCTAAGCCTTTATTTCCTGCACGACCTGTTCTACCTATACGATGTATATGCACATCGGGTTCAAAAGCAAGTTCGAAATTTATTACTAAAGGAAGTTCTAAAATATCAAGACCTCTAGCAGCAACATCTGTTGCAACTAAAATGCAACAACTGTTATTTGTGAAGCGAACTATAGTTAAGTCACGTTCTGCTTGTTCCATATCACCATTTAAAGCAGATGCGCTAAAGCCCATTTTTTTTAATTGCTCAGTCAAGTCTGTCGTTTGTTGTTTAGTGTTACAAAAAATAAGTGTAGAGCGTGGTTTATAATGTAAGAGTATAGATTTTAAAACTGCAAATTTGTTTGCTGGACTTGCGACTTCATAAAAACATTGTTCTATATCATATTCAGCTTGTGTTGTTTCTATGAGTACTTCTTTAGGATGCCGCATAAATTGTTTAGCAAGTTTTTTAATTTCATCGGGATATGTTGCAGAAAATAATAAAGTTTGTCGTTGCTTAGGACAAGCTGAAATAATCTCTTTAATCGCATTATAGAAACCCATATCCAGCATTCTATCTGCTTCATCTAACACTAAAGTTTGCAGATTATTTAAAGAAAGTGACTCTTTATCTAAATGCTTTTGAACTCGACCTGGTGTTCCAACGATAATATGCGGGCTATGTTTTAATGAATCTAACTGCACCTTCATGGGTATGCCGCCAGACAGATTACTAATTTTTACATTGGGCATTAGGCGGGCTAATTGACGTAATGCTAGACTGACTTGCTCAGCTAATTCACGAGTAGGGCAGAGTATGAGGGCCTGCACAAAATAGGATTCAACATTTAAGTTGTTTAACACTGAAAGCCCAAATGCTGCTGTTTTTCCGCTGCCTGTTTTGGCTTTTGCTATAACATCTTCATTTTTAAGCATAAAAGGAAGACTTTGCACTTGAATAGGCGTCATTACCGTATAATCAAGCGTAGCAAGATTATTAAATAGAGCCTCTCGCAGCGATAATTCAGCAAAAGATTTGGGTTCAGTTTGTGTCATTGTGGCTGACCAGTTTAATTAATGAGTGATCAGGGTACCAGGTGCTTTGCACTGTCACAAATTTATTATTTTATTTTTACTTGCTGACCATTTGTAGTACAATGAACTTTCATACACATTGCATCTTGGATAGGGAATAACCCTGCATGCGGATTTTATTAGCCACCTTTGCAAATAGAAACTCAAGCAGCATGGGAGTAGGACGTTACTATAATCAAATTGCTAATATTTTAGAAAAAGAAGGCCATGAATTAATTTTTTTCAATCATCCCACACCCCTTAGGGTTGATAAAACCACTCTCACACAGACCTTGATACCTATCTTTTCAGGAGTCACTTCTAAGCGCTTTGGCGAAGTATTTGAAGCGATTAAACCGGATGCCGTACACATTCAATCTGAAGTAGGGTTGGGCATTTCTGCTCGTAATTATTGCGTCAAGAATGCTATCCCTTATTCCAGTGCTTATCACACGAATTGGGATATAGGCATGAAACATTGGGCGCATCTGCCATCTTCATTCATTTGGTCTTATCTACGTTGGTATTACAAACCAGCCAGTGTTATTTATGCAGGCACACCAAGAGTGATGCAGTTACTGAGAGATCATGATATTCAAAATCCAATTGAAACTTTTCCCCTAGGTGTTGATTCAAAAAATTTTTATTATGATCCAGGTCACGCATTCATCACTCAATATAAACGTCCATACTTTATTTCTTTATCACGTATATCAAAAGAAAAAAATATAGAAGCCTATTTAGATCTTAATCTTCCTGGAACAAAATTTTTGATTGGTGACGGCCCCTATAAAAAATATTTAGAAAAAAAATATCAGGGTAAAGTGGTTTTTTTACCTTATGAAAACGTAAGACAAATTTTAAGTTTGTGTGATGTATTCGTTTTTCCATCACGATACGATACGTTTGGACTGACTAATTTAGAGGCCTTGGCTTGTGGACTTCCTATTGCTGCTTATCCAGTAATGGGGCCTGTTGATATTATAAAGCAAGGTGTCAGTGGTTACACGTCAGAAAATTTACAAGAAGCGGCATTGGCTTGTTTATCTCTTAAAAAAGAAGACTGTATACAAGCAGCTTCTCAATATACTTGGGAACGTACAGCCCATGAATTTTTAAAACATCAGATTGTTTTGACTTAGCTGTCAGTATATATATTCTGTGATGGTAGGTTGGGTTGAGTGCTTTTTACGAAACCCAACATAACTGAGACTGGAGAACAAGGTTTTCTTTTTTTAAAAATCCCCAACAAGTCAGCAGTCGTGCATAGTTGTTGGGGATTTTAAAAAAATAAAACCTTATTCTCCTTTAACATACATTTGTAACGTATAGAAAAAGCTGAGCATTACTATGCTGTAGGTTGGGTTGAGTGTTTTTTACGAAACTCAACATAACGTTACGTTGGGTTTCGTAAAAAGCACTCAACCCAACCTACAACTTGTTTGAATCTTCTAGGTGCTTTTTAAAAACGCGATTTCGGCTTCAGTGGATTTGCGATTCAACATGATATTACGTTGAGGAAAACGACCAAATTCTTTTATCACACGAAAATGTGCATATGCGTATGCTAAAAAAAGCTGATAAACCTGCGTGGTTTCAGGCATAGAGGTAGACACTAAATTTTGAAATAAACGTATGGATTTTTCTTGAATCTCTGAACTTTCTGCATGCACCAAAGGCATATAAAAAAAGACTCTTTCTATCAGCGTAAGCGAATGATCTATTTCTTCATCCACGCCCTTTAAAGCGAGATTTAGAGCGATAGGATCATAATCAAAAGCACGCGCAGAATTGCGATTTAAATAACGTGAAAATTGATCCAGCAATATGATTAAAGCCAAACGGCCTCGAGGATTATCTTCCCAATTTGTTAATTTTCCTCCGATTGCATCTTGATAATCTTGCGCGAAAGATTCGGTAATCATTTTTTTAAGTTTTTCGCTTTCTCCAAACCACAAATTAGTTCTGTCGCTAGTGGGAAGATCAGCAACCCCTAAATCGCCAAACCAAAATATCAGCAAATTGTGTATTCTATCTGGCATAAACTAGACGCCTCGTGACAGTTACTATAAGAATAACATATCAGAAAGAGGAATTATCACCTCTGCAGGAATCTAACTATCGAGTGTTTCTTGAATTAACAATGAAGTGAAACAAGGCACGATATTGAACATCTCTATGAGGTCATGATTGCGCATGCGTATGCAACCTTTAGATCCAGGCTGCCCCATTTTTGTATCATCTGGCGTTCCATGTATGTAAATATACCTGCGCATGGTATCCACCTTGCCTAAGCGATTCTTACCCACTTCTAGACCGCTTAGCCAAAAAATACGAGTAAGTATCCAATCACGATCAGGGTATAAATTTTTCAGCTCTGGAGAATAAATTTCTCCCGTAGGTCTGCGCTTCACAAACACGGTGTTTGGAGGCACATTACGGCCTATCTTGGCTCTAATCTGGTGTAACCCTCTAGGAGTCTGCTCGCTGCCAAAAACCTCTCCTGCGCCATTTTTTGCGGTGGAAATAGCATATGTCTTAACAAGTTTATCGTCTTGGTAAACGAGTAATTCTTGTGTGGCTATAATGGCTTTCAGAAAAAACATAACGATTTCCTCAACACCCTTGTTGTATACCATTCCCGGATTTTCGCAGTGCTCAATCCGGGCTACACACTTGCCTTATCATTCGTTAACGAAATGTCATCGCTGCTAGCAAATCAGAAACTAATTTTTCAGTTTTTTTATCATGATCAAAATGCGGATCAAATTCGACAATTTCAGCACCTATCAATCTGGAATCATTCGCAATGAGAGGAAGTACTGCACACAACTCGTTAGCCGATAAACCATCCGGTTCAGCAACGCCTGTTCCAGGTGCATCAACAGGATCTATACTATCGAGGTCTATAGTAATTCCATAACACACAGTGCCTTTATTGACGATTTCTAGTGCTTCTTTCATGACCTCTTTAAGACCGCGGCGATTCACTTCTTCCATATAAAATACGCGCACATTCAGTTTTTTTAATAAAGCTTCTTCTCCAGCTTCGTAACTACGTATACCGATTAAACAAACATGCTCAGGCTTGAGTTTAGGTTCATCTGTTAATATCGATGTTAAAGCTGCATGGCCATAGCCTAGTAAGCATGCTAATGGCATCCCATGGATATTACCGGTCTCGGATGTTTCAGGCGTATGGCTGTCCATATGAGCGTCTATCCATATCAATCCCATAGCACCCCTCTGATGAACCTGACTATAGGCCCCACTCCAAGTGCCTATGGCTGATGAATGATCTCCTCCAATGACTGTAAAAAATTGTTTATTTTTAACTATCGTTGAAACAGCTGCGGCTAATTCTTTAGATTCTTGGATAACGGCATTCAAAGGGCTTAGCGGTGAGGTATTCGGTTTAATCATGGCATCCCACTGCAAATTCGCGCCTTTATCCTTTAATTCAAACAGGTAAGATGAGTTCTGCATAACGATAGGACCCTGACTACAGCCTGAATCTGAAGCAGCAACCCCAGAGGCATACCCTACTAAGTGTATAGTTCTTGGCTCTACTGACATAAACTCGCACCTACAAAAAATAAATGGGGGCTAAATATAACGTAATTTATAATAAATAACAGTGACAAGTTTAGATAGGTTTATTCTATAATCCTTTAACTTACACCATTTGAATTTAACCTATGCAATATGACGATCTTAGAATTTTATCTCAGCAATCTGTAATCAAACCTTCTGAGCTGATTGCTGCTTTACCGCTTACTTTTGAAGCAGCAAAAAATATTAACTCGGCGAGAGAAATTACAACAAATATCATAGAGGGACATGATCCTAGGTTATTAGTCGTAGTGGGCCCTTGCTCCATACACGATTATGATTCAGCCCTTGACTATGCCTATCATTTAAAAGAAGCGGCATTACGCTATTCTGAAAAATTATTTATTATTATGCGCGTTTATTTAGAAAAACCCCGAACCAATTTGGGATGGAAAGGTTACATTAATGATCCATTTCTAAATGGCAGCTCTAATATTAATGCCGGGTTAGAACTTTCAAGAAAACTCTTACTCGAATTAAGCACTATAGGAATGCCTGCAGCCACAGAATTTTTAGATACTATTATTCCTCAGTATTTAAGTGATTTAATTAGTTGGACTGCGATTGGTGCGAGAACTAGCGAAAGCCAAATTCATCGCGAACTCGCTTCGGGTTTATCCATGCCTGTGGGATTTAAAAATACGACAGATGGTAATATACAAGTCGCTGTAGACGCTGCACAAACGGCTAGGCATCCTCACCATTTTCTCGGTATCTCTAAACAGGGATCACCTGCGATAATCAATACCACGGGAAATAAAGCTGTTCATATCATTTTGCGCGGCAGTCACCATTCAACAAATTACACCAACAAAAATGTAAAGCTTGCAGTGAAAGCGCTTACCCATGCCAACCTGACTACACGCTTAATGATAGACTGCAATCATGGTAACAGCCAAAAAAATCATAAAAGACAATTCAATGTGATTAACTCCATCATCAAACAACTAGAGCAAGGCAAACAAAATATTATGGGCGTCATGCTAGAAAGCCATTTAATTGAGGGCAAACAACGCATCGAAAATAATAAAGCCTTAACGTATGGACAAAGTATTACAGATGGCTGTATTTCATGGCGTGAAACAGAAAAAATTTTAGAAAAACTTGCGGCATGTGAAAAATAAGAATGTAGCCCGGATTTTCGCAATGCTCAATCCGGGCTACAGGCTATTATTAACTTATACCAGTCGCAGAGAAAGTACTGGTTATCGTAGATGCATTAGCTGTAGGTCCAGTTAGAGTACAAGTAACTGTAGCTGATGGTGCAATCGCTGAAGTAGCTATGGTGTATCCTGTAGGAAGCCCCCCTTGCAATAAACCGCTGACGGCAGTGCAATTAGCAACAGCTGCAGAGCCAGTTATAGATGTACTCACTGAACGCGCCGCATAATTGCTGGCAGCTGCAGAAGCCAACGCTCCAGCAACACCATTTGTCGCTGCTATCTGAGCATTGACATTTAAATTTAAAAACTTAGGAATAGCCACTGCTGCTAAAATACCTAAAATAGTAATGACTATCACTAATTCGATTAAG
>JARLJN010000057.1 GCA_031291255.1 Gammaproteobacteria bacterium | reverse complement strand
GTGTGTGGGGGGGGGGGGGGCGCCCACAACCCCCCCCCCCCCCGCGGCGGCGGCCGGTGCCCACCCCCCCCCCCCCCCCCAACCCAACCTACATAAAACATTTATTTCTGCACCACCAACAATGCCACATCCGCAACTTGCAAAAACAAAGCACGTAACTGACTTAACATTAACAACCGATTTTCACGTTGATGAGAATCTTCTGCCATCACCATCACTTTTTCAAAAAAATTATCGACCGGCGCTCTCAACTCTGCCAACTGAGACAACATCTCAACATAGTTTGCATTTTGATAGACCGATTTCAGTGATTCACTTTTCATTAATAATTGCTTAGCCAACTCTTGCTCTGCATCATTTTCAAATAAACGAGTATCAATTTCTTTTGCAATGATAGGCTTTTCTAATTTCGCTAATATATTACTAACGCGCTTATTCGCAGCACACAACGCTTCTGCTTCAGGTAATTTTTTAAAATCATTCACTGCTTGTATGCGTCTATGTATATCGTAGGGTCTTGTGATATTCAGTGCTGTGACGGCTGCAAATACATCGGGGCTGATATCTAATTCTTGGTACCAAGGTTTTAATCTATCTAACATAAAACTTAAAACCTGCTCAACAACAGCAATATTGTCTAATGGAACTTGATATTGTTTTTTTGCCGCTTCCAATAAAACCTTTAAATCTAAATCAATTTTATTTTCAATCAAAATACGTAACACACCAAGTGCCGCACGTCTTAATGCAAAAGGATCTTTATCGCCTGTAGGAATTTGGTTTATGCCAAAAATTCCCACCAAGGTATCTAATCTATCCGCCATTGCAACAATCAAACCTAATTGCGTTTGCGGCAATGCATCGCCTGAAAAACGCGGCATATAATGTTCTTTGATTGCAATCGCAACAGGCAAAGATTCTTTATCATGCTGAGCATAATAATAACCGGCAATGCCTTGCAGTTCTGGAAACTCACCCACCATTTCTGTGGTGAGATCCGCTTTTGCTAATAAGCCTGCACGTGCAGCTTCATTTGCATTTTCAGATATTGCATTTGCAATAAATTTTGAAAGTTCTGATACACGCTGTGCTTTATCAAATAAAGTGCCTAACTTATTTTGAAATACAACTTGTTTTAAATTTTCTAAATGACTTTCTAGACTGCGTTTTTTATCTGTCATAAAAAAGAATGCGGCATCGGATAAACGAGCGCGCAACACTCGTTCATTACCAGCAACAACTGATTTGGGATGTGTACTTTCAATATTACTGATAGTGACAAAATGCGGTAATAATTTTCCGTCTTTATCAACCACTGGAAAATAACGCTGATGATCTTGCATAGCCGAAATTAACGCTTCGCGTGGGACTTCTAAAAAACGTTCTTCAAAATTTCCCAGCACTGCAACAGGCCATTCCACTAATCCTGTTACTTCATCTAACAATACATCTGACACTAAGGCTTTTGCATTGTCACCTAATTTCTTTTTTACGATATTCGTGATTTGATCGCTAATCATTTTCTTACGGCGCTCAAAATCAGCAATCACGTAACCTTTGGTTTCTAAAATTTCTAAATACTTTTTTGGGCTTGTAATTGAAATATTTTTTTGGCCGTGAGCTCTATGCCCTGAAGTGATTCTGTCTGTCTTGAAACCTAAAATATTTGCATCTATAACATCGTTACCATACAACATAATCACTGAACTAATAGGACGTACAAACTCAACAGTATTATTTCCCCAGCGCATACGCTTAGCAACAGGTAAAGCCGCCAGGGCTTCTAACACTATCACTGGCATTAACTCTTGCACTGATTTTCCTGGAATAACTTGCTGATAACCCACCCACTCGCCTTGTGCATTGTTAAGTGTAATCAGTTGATCGGGTGTTACACCGCATGATTTTGCGAAACCCACACACGCAGGCGTTGGATTTTTATTGCTGTCAAACGCTGCAGCAATTGCAGGACCTCTGCGCTCAACCGTAGTAGCCGGTTGCTCTGCAGCTAAGTCGCTCACCAACACTGCTAAACGTCTAGGACTTGCAAAAAATTCTGCATGACCGAATTCTAAAGGCGCTTTTTGCAATCGTGTTTCAATTTCATTCAGAAAACTTTTTGCTAAACGACTTAATGATTTAGGCGGAAGTTCTTCGGTATGAATTTCAACGAGAAAATCAGCGGTTTTTTGTTTGGTTTTAGCTGACATGTTTAGGTTCCTGTAGTAACGGAAAGCCTAATGCTTCACGTGCTTGATAATAATTTTCAGCAACGACTTTTGCTAATCGACGAATTTTTAAAATATAATTTTGACGTTCAGTGACAGAGATTGCACGCGCTGCATCTAATAAATTAAATGTATGTGAAGCCTTCAACACCATTTCATAAGCAGGCAATGATAAGCCTAACTCACTCAAACGCTGACTTTCTTTTTCGTATGCGTGAAATTGTTGAAATAATAAATCCACATTGGCATGTTCAAAATTATATTTTGACATCTCAACTTCATTTTGATGAAACACATTTCCATAAGTCACAACGCCATGCGGACCTTTGCTCCACACTAAATCATAAATATTATCTATGCCTTGCAAAGCCATGGCTAATCGTTCTAAACCATAGGTCAGCTCACCGGTGACAGGTTTACATTCCAAACCGCCGACTTGTTGAAAATACGTAAACTGTGAAACTTCTAGGCCATTTTGCCAAACTTCCCAACCCAAACCCCAAGCACCCAAGGTCGGGGACTCCCAGTTATCTTCCACAAAACGGATATCATCGACAGACAAATCCACACCCAAGGCACGCAGTGAACCCAAATACAGTTCCTGTATATCGGGTGGCGATGGTTTTAAAATAACCTGAAATTGGTAGTAATGTTGTACACGGTTTGGATTTTCGCCATAGCGCCCATCGGTAGGCCGGCGGCTAGGCTGCACAAAGGCCGCATGCCAAGGCTCAGGGCCTATGGCACGTAGAAAAGTCGCTGGATGGAAGGTTCCCGCACCCACTTCCATATCCAATGGTTGTATAATGGTACAGCCCTGAGCTGCCCAATAAGCTTGTAATGTCGCTATCATCCCTTGCAGGGTTTTTACATCATAGGTCGTTTTAGTCATAGGTCACTCATGAAATAGACCGGCAATTATAGCACTCTGAGGCTATGTGCATAGTATTTCTGTTGGATACCTGAGGTAGCCCGGATTGAGCTTTGCGAAAATCCGGGAACTCAATGACCCAAACAGTTGCGTAATATCACATAAAATGTTACATTATGAAACTATACGGGATAATTTATGAACATACATGAGTTTTTAACTCAGATCACTGCGAAAGGCTATTGCAGCTTTACTTACTTAGAAGTAAAAGAAGCTTTAGCTGTATCTGACATAGCTGCAAGAGCTGCCTTGAGGCGCTTAAAACAAAAAGGCGAGTTAGCTCATCCTTTAAGTAAATTTTATGTCGTCGTACCACCAGAATATAGAGTCTTAGGGTGCCGACCTGCTGACCATTTTATTCATGAACTTATGCAATTCATTAATGCGCCTTATTACGTAGGATTATTAAGTGCAGCACAATATCATGGCGCTGCGCATCATAGGCCACAACAATTTCAAGTTGTAACTACTCAAAAAAGACGGCCTATCACTTGCGGGCGTATTAAAATTGTTTTTATCACTAAAAAAACTATAACGAATACTCCTACTGAAAGTTTTAATACTTCTCAAGGTGCCATAATAGTCTCTAGCCCTGAAGCGACTGCAATGGATATGGTAACTTATCCTAACCGCTGTGGTGGTATAGATAATGTTTTAACTGTACTATCTGATTTAGTAAAAAAATTAGATGCTGACAAATTACTAAAATTAGCATTAATCACCGATGAGATTACTTGGGTGCAGCGCCTTGGATATTTACTGGATTTAATCAAAGCAAATAATTTATCTGAAGTATTACTTAAGTCTCTTGTAAACCGCCGCGTGCGTGCACGTCTATTAACACCTCTTCCTAAAAAATCACTTATACTTGAAAAATTATCTGATCAACTGGGTAAAAGTAAAAGTCCTTCACAAATAATTAAAAACAATAAGTGGAAATTAATAATTAACAAAAAATTGGAACTAGAAAAATGATTGCAAATGCATACTTAAATGAATGGCGACAAATCGTGCCGTGGTCAGACAACAAGATGGTGGAACAAGATTTAATAATTAGTCGTATATTAGTGGAGTTATTCAATCACCCTAAAATTTCAGATTCGCTAGCATTTCGCGGTGGTACAGCGATTTATAAGCTATTCACTCCTCATCCTGTTCGCTATTCTGAAGATATTGACCTAGTACAAATAAAAGCAGAGCCAATAGGTGAAACTATTACTGCAATCAGAAGCATTGTTGATCCAATGCTGGGCGAACCAGAAAGAAAGCGAAGCAAAAAAACTTTTACCCTAACTTACAATATCTTGTCAGAAGGCGCTAATGAACCACAAAAACTAAAAATAGAAATTAACACAAGAGAGCATTTTTCTGTTTTTGGCTTGCGACAAAAAGATTTCGCTATCAAATCGCGGTGGTTTTCTGGCGAATCTAAAATATTAAGCTATGAGTTTAACGAACTCCTCGGCACTAAAATACGCGCCTTTTATCAACGCGATAAAGGAAGAGATTTATTTGATCTATGGTTTGCTCTTCAGCAAAATAATTTTGATCCTCAAAAAGCAGTCACTGCTTTTATTGAATACATAAAAAAAGAAAATAAAAATATTACACGCGCCATGTTTGAAATGAATTTCTCTGAAAAGCTTAATGCGGGTTCTTTTAGCCAAGATATTACTCCGCTATTAGCGCCAAATATTCAATGGGATTTTGAAAAAGCAGCGCTAGAGATTTTTGAAAAAATTATTCCGCTTATTCCAGGAAAAAAATGGAAAGCGAAGCAAGAGAATAAGGAGCTAGTATGAAAAACTTCGAGTGACTTGATTCAATAATCTTCTATAATAGATTAACAAAATAGTTAGGTATCTACATGAATAACGCTGTCGTCTTACTCTCAGGTGGATTAGATTCTACTACCTGTCTTGCACTGGCTAAATCACAAGGATTTAATTGCCATGCTTTAAGTTTTAATTATGGGCAAAAACATAATTTTGAATTAGAAGCTGCAAAACGCATTGCAAAACATTTTGGCGTTGAGCATAAGATTATTGAAATCCCTATTTCACAAATCGGCGGCTCAGCCCTGACGGATAACAATTTATCTGTGCCCGATTATGATGGCTCTTCTGACATTCCTATCACTTATGTACCCGCACGTAATACAATTTTCCTGTCATTCGCATTAGCATGGGCTGAAGTGTTACACGCTAAAGATATTTTTATTGGTGTCAGCTCTGTGGATTATTCACATTACCCTGATTGCAGACCTGAATACATTGCCGCATTTCAAAAACTGGCTAACCTCGCAACAAAAATTGGTGTTGAAGAAGGTAACATACACATACACTCACCTTTAGGTTTATTAAGCAAAGCACAAACCGTAGAATTAGGATTAACGTTAGGTGTGGATTATGGAATGACAGTCTCCTGTTACAAAGCAAATGCTGCAGGTGAAGCGTGTGGTAAATGTGATAGTTGCACATTACGAAAAAAAGGATTTAGAGAAGCAAAGATAACCGATCCTACACATTATTATTTGTAGCGTGGACTAAGGCGTGCAGCGCCGAGTCCGCGAGATATGTTTCAGCCACTCCCGGACTCGCTGCGCTTAGTCCGGGCTACAAAAATTTACTGGATAAAATAATCTAATTTTAAAAGAGAGCATCACATGGAAAACCCATTACTCATTGAAAGCCCTTTACCGCTATTTAGCAAAATAATCCCAGAAAAACATATAGAATCCGCTCTGAAAGATGTCATAGACCACAATCAAAAAACATTAACTGCACTGCTTATGCAAAAAGAATTTACTTGGGATAATTTGATAATGCCCTTGGAAGAAATGAATGATAGGCTTGCAAAAGTTTGGTCTCCTGTTTCACATTTGCATTCTGTATTAGAATCAGAAGAGTTACGTGCCGCTTATAATGCATGCTTACCACTGCTGACTGAGTATCACACTGAATTAATGCAAAATAAAAAACTTTATCATGCCATAGAATCCATTGCTAACAGCTCTGAGTATTCAACGTTTAATCCTAGTCAGAAAAAAGTCATTAAAAATGAATTGCGTGATTTTAAATTAGCAGGTGTCAATTTATCTGAAAAAGATAAAACACGTTTTGCAGAATTACAACAAGAACTCAGCAAACTCAGTACTGAATTTGCAGAACATTTATTAGATGCAACACATGCATGGACTTTACATGTCACTGATGAACAAGACTTAAAAGGATTATCTGAACAAGATATTCAACTGGCT
Organism: Gammaproteobacteria bacterium; assembly: GCA_031291255.1. Classification (GTDB taxonomy): domain Bacteria; phylum Pseudomonadota; class Gammaproteobacteria; order DSM-16500; family DSM-16500; genus UBA5158. Next base: position 16,305 of record JARLJN010000057.1, on the reverse strand, counting down.
GCAGAAACTGCGCAAGATCAAAATAAAAAAGGATGGATTTTTACACTAGAATATCCTTCTTACTCCGCTGTGACACGATTTTTAGAAAACCGCGAACTACGCCGACAAATGTATGAAGCCTACGTCACGCGCGCATCAGATCAAGGCCCACAAGCTGGCAAGTGGGACAACACAGCTATCATGGAAAATATTTTAGGTGTTCGTCATGAAACAGCACAATTATTGGGTTTTTCAAATTATGCAGAGTATTCGTTAGCGACTAAAATGGCAGATACTCCTCAACGTGTTTTGAATTTCTTAACCAATTTGGTCAGCAAAGCTAAAATTGCCGCGGCTTCTGAGATGAATGAATTAATTGAATTCGCCAAAGAAGATAACATTACTGATTTACAGGCATGGGATATTGCTTACTATACAGAAAAATTACGCCAGCAAAAATACAATGTCTCACAAGAAGAATTAAAACCTTATTTCCCTGCCGATAAAGCATTGCAAGGCCTGTTTGACGTAGTTAACAAACTTTATGGATTACATGTTACAGAACAAACAGACATAGATGTCTGGCATCCACAAGTGAGGTATTTTTTAATTCATGACAGCGACAATAATTTACGCGGCGGATTTTATATTGATCTCTATGCACGCGAGCACAAACGTGACGGTGCTTGGATGGATGAATGCAGATCGCGCAGAAAATTAATGGATGGAAGTTTGCAACATCCTGTTGCCTATTTAACATGTAACTTTACACGTCCTACTGATGATCATCCTGCTTTGCTGACGCAGCATGAAGTTGAAACGTTATTTCATGAATTTGGTCATTGCTTACATCACATACTGACACAAATTGATTATTCCGCTATTTCTGGTATCAATGGTGTGCTTTGGGATGCAGTTGAATTTCCTAGTCAAATAATGGAACATTGGTGCTGGGAAAAACAAGGCATAGCACTGATTTCTTCGCATTATCAAACGGGTGAAGTTTTGCCTGAAAATCTTTACAAAAAATTACATGCTGCAAAAACTTTTCAATCAGGCATGCAGATGTTAAGGCAAATTGAATTTTCATTATTCGATTTTCGTATTCATCTTGAATATGATCCTGCAAAAGGCGGCCGCATTCAATCTATCCTAGATGAAGTGCGAGACGAAGTTGCGGTAATTAAACCACCTGCTTTCAATCGCTTTCAACATACGTTTTCTCACATATTTGCGGGTGGTTATGCAGCGGGATATTACAGTTACAAATGGGCTGAAGTGCTTTCCAGTGATGCTTTTTCTTTATTTGAAGAAAAAGGGACATTCAATGCGGAAATTGGAAAATCATTTATGAAAAATATTTTAGAACAGGGTGGATTGCCGAATCCCATGGATGCCTTTATTGCCTTTCGTGGACGTGAACCTCAGATAGATGCATTATTGAGACACGCGGGATTGGCATAAATAAATATGAAGTTTTAGCCCTCCTCTCCCCGGCCCTCTCCTCCCGCACAAAACGCGGGAAGAGAGGGGGGATTTTTCGCTAATTTATGTAGGTACACTCAATGTTATTTTTAAAGAATCATCCTCAGGCATTACCTTATTTATTTTTAACTGAGATGTGGGAACGTTTCGGATTTTATGTTGTGCAAGGCATGTTGGTGTTATACATGGCGCAAGCATTTCATTTTTCCGATGATGCAAGTTATACCATCATGGGCGTGTTTAGTGCGCTTGCTTATATCGCACCTTTCATAGGCGGATATTTAGCAGATAGATTACTCGGTGCAAAGTCTGCAATAGTCTGGGGCGGTAGTTTTCTCAGTGCAGGTTATGCCATGTTAGCTCTGCCTTGGGTCAATGGATTTTATCTTTCTCTCGCAACTATCATAGTAGGCAATGGTTTATTAAAACCAAATATCTCAAGCTTACTTGGATCGCTATATGAAACAGATGATCCACGCCGTGAAGCAGGATTTACTATTTTTTATATAGGCATTAATTTAGGTGTTTTATTATCGGGATTGAGCTCAGGCTACATACAAAAACATTTGGGATGGCATGCAGGTTTTGCACTGGCGAGTATAGGCTTAATCATAGGACTGCTGATATTTAGGGCCGGTCTAAAACAACTACTCAAATTAAAACATAACCCTTTAAATAATGTTCCTAAAATAAATTTATGGACTAAAGCTATTTTCATCTTAGGCTGCCTTACAACAATTTATTTAATCAGCAAATTATTACAAGACAGTTTATTAGCGACATGGTTATTACCCAGCGCTGGTGTAGTGTTAATGTGTTTTCTATTAATTGTCACTTACAAACAACAGCAACCTTTTCGTAACCGCATGCTATCTCTGAATGCTCTCATTCTTTCTTCCATTATTTTTTGGATGATCTACTTACAATTATTTTTCTCTGCCAATTTATTTATTGACCGCTTAGTCAATAAACATTTTTTAGGTATTAACATACCGACTACTGTTTTCTATGCACTCGAAGCTGTATTCATTATTTTATTAGGGCCATTTTTTGCATGGACATGGCAAACGCTAGGACAGTCTAAACGCAATCCTTCAGCATTTTCAAAATTTATTTTAGCGATCGCCTGCGTAGGTTCAGCTTTTCTTTTGTTAGCCATCAGCACACATTTTACAAACGCTGATCATCTTGTAAATCCTCTCTGGATAGTGTGCGCTTATTGTTTAATAACCATAGGCGAATTATTTTTATCCCCTATAGGATTATCCGCTGTCACTACATTAGCGCCTCATGAACTGATGGGCATGATGATGGGCATATGGTTTGTTGCTTTAGGTTTTGGGGGTCAGTTCGCTGGATGGCTAGCAAAGCTTGCAAGTGTGCCAGAAAATGTCACTGACTTATCGGCTCAATTAACTATCTATAAATCAGCCTTTTTAGAATATGCTCTCATTGCTTTTGGAGTCTCTTTTATTCTATATATCATGCAATTAGGTATGAAAAAGTTTTTGCCCAAAGATGGCATACAAAAAATGGTATAATGGTATTTTGTAGGGTGGGTTCATCGTAACCCATCATTCAACATGGAGTGAATTCTATGTTTGACGCAGACCGACCCATAGTCAGCAGCGAACAAGACCAATTAGGCCGCAGTGAATTTGCGAACTATTTAGCACGCTGCATGCTAGATCATAAAACACCAGACAGCTTAGTATTAGGCTTGCAAGGTGGATGGGGAAGCGGAAAAACATCACTGATTAATCTTATTATTCAAGAATTGCATCAAGCCAGCAAATACAGTCTAGACTCTGAAAAACCCATTATTTTAAATTTCAGCCCTTGGAGTTACTCAGGTCAAAATCAATTAATCTATGGTTTTTTTCGTCGTCTTTCTTCTGAATTAAGACGCTGCACCTATTTAGAAAACGCTGATCAAATCATTTATCTTTTAGAATTATACGTTTCATTTTTCACTCAACAACCCATACCTAAACCTTTAAAATCTAAACGCAGCATATTCTCAAAAATAAAAGGTCTATTTACTAAAACACAAAACAACTATGCTTTCGAAGCAGGCTATGACCCAACGCAAGTAAAACTTGAACTCAATGAACTCTTAAAAAAACTCAATCATAAAATTATTATTATTATTGATAATATATCGCGTATTGAAGCCAAAGAAATTTTACAAATTTTTCAAATTGTAAAATCTATGGGTGATTACGCTAACACAATTTATTTACTTGCCTATGATAAAGAACAAATTACAAGAGCCATTGAACAACTTCATAAAGGCGAAGGGGCTCACTACTTAGAAAAACTAGTCCAACTTCCTTTTGATGTGCCTCCTATTTCAAAACAAGATATAGATAATTTACTCATAGCGAAACTACAGCACATAGTGCAAAGTATCCCGCCTGAAAACTGGAATAACACCTATTGGTCAGAGGTTTATTATTCTAGCTTAAAATATTTCTTTAACAGTTCTCGCGATATTACACGTTACTTAAATACATTAAGCTTTAGTTTCTTACGCGTCAAAGAACTCGTTAATCCCGTCGATTTTTTTGCGTTAACAGCTCTTGAAGAATTTGAGAGAGACGTCTACATAGGAATACATGAAAACAAAGACTTATTCACGAATTTACTCGAGAATGTTTACGTACTAGATGCCGATAAAAATAAAAAAGATAAATTGCGTTGCGATGAAGTCCTTAACCGAGCCAAGCATATTCCTATTCATGTTTTGCAAAAATTACTTATGACTATTTTCCCTAGATTGCGTAGCTTGTACGAATCTGATGTAAACTTATCAAATAACAGCATGCAAACGAGAAAAGATAAACGTGTTTGCAGCCCGGATATTTTTGATATTTATTTTCGTTTATCCATTCCAACGGGTTACATAGCGGATACAGAATTAAATACTCTACTGACACAAATTGATAATAAAGAAAATTTTAGTCAGGTTTTATTACGTCTCAATCAAGATGGAAGAATTTCTAAATTTCTCGATTTATTAGATGACATTGCATTGCAAAAAATCAAAAAGAAAAATATTAACAATGTAATAGGTGCCTTACTGGATTGTGGGGATTTATTTCCTGATGATAAAAGCAGCTTATTGCATTTTAATACCAGCGTGCGCGTACATAGAATTTGCCAACAACTCTTACGCAGTCTGCCTGCTTCAGAACGTTACGCTGTTTTACAAACTGCCATCAATGAATCCAATAAAAGCATATTGGTTATTATCAATGAACTCATGATGCTAAAAGAAGAAGAAATTGAAAATTCAGAATCGTTTTTACCTCTAGATCAAAGAACATTTACAGCAAATCAATTAATTGAACTCGAAAAAATTGCCGTTGAGAAAATAAAATTTTGGGCGAGTATAGGCCGCCTCATCGAACATCCTAAATTATTACCTATACTGTATGCTTGGAAAAACTGGGGGCAATTATTAGATTGTCAGCAGTTCATCACTCAAACAGTTAAGGATCAAAAGGGATTGCTTGCCTATTTAGGCGCAGCTCTGCAAGTCCCTGTGGAATACACCATAGCGCATCAAGAAAAAAGCCCAGAGTGGAAAAACTATTTAACGAATATAACGGATTTTATCCCTCTAGAAACCATAGAACCTCTAGCCAAGGCTATTTTCGAAAGTGAAGATTTTGAGAAATTAAGAGAAAAGGAACAATTGGCTATCCTGATTTTTTTAGATCTGATAGGCGCAAACACTGTCAAAATCATGCCTAACACTATCTAAGTAGCCCGGAGTGAGCGCTGCGAAAATCCGGGGTTTCTATCATCCCTATCTCCGGATTTTCGCAACGCTCACTCCGGGCTACAAAAAAAATACCAAATGTTAATATTGTGCTCAAACTATCTTACTGATTATACGATCATTTTAGTAAAAACCCCAACAACTACTTAACATTTACACACCTTGTTAACTTCTGTTATCATTAAATACAGTTTAATGAGGGTATCGCCATGCCGACAAAGGTCACTTTATATTACGAAGGCAATAATGCATCGCCAAATTCTCTTTATGTTTTCTTTTTGAAAGGAGACATTAATGACTGGCTAAACAGTGATCAGCCACAAGATACAGCCATAAATCCAAACAGCAATCCCAAACTTAAGCGTTTAGCACAAGTCGCCTTAGAGATTCAAAACTATGGAGCGACTCATAATATTCCTATCCATGATCCAAAGATTTATAGCATTCAAGATTCAAACCCAGACAAAAATATCATTCAAATTCTCTTTGAACATGATGACACAATAAAAATTCTTGAAACAACCTGTATTGTTCCTGAGATTATGAATAATACGAAAATCAAGCTTGAGGTTTCAAAAGAAGAATTTAAACCATACGATATGAGTGTTATCCAATTTTATTATCAGAAACAGACCCGTCATCAAGAAATTGAAAAAGCTAAAATTAAAGAACATAAAAATAGGCTGCTCTCACTAAAGCTCCCTCTCTTAAAAATAAAAGAAGATGATTACTCTAAACTTGAGACCTATGTTCATACTTGTTTAACACACAACCAAGAACTTATTAGTCAACTACAGAATGATGACAAGAAATTATTAGAGAAATTAAATGCGATACACGAAACCTACACCTCTTATGCTAAGCATACAGCAGAAGAAGAAATTAAATTTAAATGCAATAAACTAGCTAACAAAATTCAATTAATTCAAAACGAACGCCAACGCTATCAAGATGCGTCTGACTTAAATCAGAAATTAGCAATGTTAAAAGATGACATTGCAAAAATATTAAATGAAACCAAATCAACTATCTTGCATTTTAATGCGGAATTTTTATTCCAACTTTTACAATGCATCGCTATGGAGTATTACGTTTACTTATTACATATGAGTGATCACATTACTCCATATTACTTCAAAAAATTTAATGATCTATTTTCAGATGTCGCTGAAATTAAAGTTAGCCATAATGAAATCACACTGTTAGTACTCGCTGAATATAACGAATTAACTTTAAAAGATATATCACATCAATTTAATTCATTAATCACCAAAATTTATCATTACCCTCCTTCTTACCTAGGATATGTATGGCTAGGTGCTTATGATGATTTATATACAATCATATCAACTCATCTTGCATTCTTCTGTAATACAACTGTAAAACCAGAAGAAATGTATAAATCACACAAACACAATATGGCTTTTATTTGGGATACTAACCCAGCTCTATATAATGTACAAAAGCATGTCTGCATGGAAAATGCGTTAAAACAAATAACTGCAAAAATTAACCTTTTTGAAAATAACTTTTATTCTAGCCAACATCACGAACAATTCAAAAGTAAGATTAAGGAAATTGAAACAGAAGCTAATTCCATATTTGAACATGAAAAAGTAAAAATACAAGCTACCATGACTTTATTAATGAATGAAGTTACCCAATTTGGGGCTACATTATTGAGTCTGAAAAATAAAAATATTCACATGAAAAATATTTATTCTCATGTTAATAATAATCTTTCATGTGAAAAAATGGATAATCATTTGAAATTATCTGAAGGTTACTCTGAATCTCTTAAATCTGCTGTTATCGTATTAGATGAAAAAACAGATAAGATAAACACGCTTACAGACATTCAAGAAATAAAGAATGGTATCTTAGCATTAAATCCTTTAAAAAATAGCTTAGAAAATCAGCTAAGCCATCTTAATGAAGCAGCAGAGACTTATCGTGAAAAATCAGAGCAAGCAAAAACCGCTGCATCTGAAAAATTAGCAAAAGAATTAGCGCTCGCTCATGAACAAGCGCTTCAAGCAACGGCTGCTAGACTAGCAGAGGAAAAACGAATAGCTGAAGCTGCAGAAGAATCTAAACAACAAGAAGAATCTAAACAACAAGAAGAGTCTAAAGAACAAGAAGAATCGAAAAAACCGGAAGAATCAAAAGAAGCAGAAGAAATAAAAGAAATAGAAAAAATTCGTAAAAAATTAATTATCGATACCGTCACTCAAATCAAAGCCACATTAAATAATGTAGAAAGCTGGTCTAAGCAAGTACGTTTTTTTGGTGGCGAGTATATCGATAAAAATCACGAATACAAAGTGCCTCGTGGTATTGCTGAGATGTATCTCAAGCTTTCTAGATTTAAAAATAAACCCATAGAATTAGAAGATGCAATAGCACTACTGACTGCACTTCAAAAAATCGCGGATAACGCATTAAGTCGTAGCAATACTTGGTTTTGTGTTCCACTTAGAAAAGATGCAACCACTCAACTGTATGAACTTATTCGGGATCTTCCTCGCAATCAAACTGAGGAGTCATTCAGTATCCCAACGGGTACATCAGAAAAGATTAAAACGATCAATGCGTTGCTAGCAAAAGATCAAGCCATACATACTGCTCAAAAGAAGCTAGCCCTGCATAATGCCCAACAAGAAAAAAATCACATGTTACGAACGAGACATATGTTATAAATGAGTCATGTAGCCCGGATTGAGCGCTGCGAAAATCCGGGATTTCCGGCATCCCTCAAAACAAAATGAACTTATTTGCCAGAAAATAATGTTTAATTTCTAACAGCCGCATGATTAAATAACCAATTTATAATTTATAAAAAATCGATTTAAGATTACCTTAATATTTTCTTAATATTTTTACTCTATCTTCAAGTTATAAGCGCATTAAAAAGCGAATCGGGGAATGTGTAATGCCTACAAAAGTTACCATAAGTTACAACATTGAAGGAATCTCTAAATTACCCTATAGCTTCTATATCAATGAAGACAGAAAAACCTATATACACAGAGAAAGCCTAAGCCCAAGAAATGAGCTAGCCAAAACAGATAATGGCATATTAATCAGAATCGCCCATGAGCTTGCTCAACTAAAGTTAAATGAAACCGTAAAAATATACCAATGCCACCAATATGACAATCATGGCGCAGTGCATTTTCAAGCATTATATGAATATCAAAATCAATTTAGAATTTTAGATCGTGCACTCATTGCGTTTCATCCTGATGAAAACTCTAAAATTGAATTTGCATCATGCTCTCTTAATAACGATATTCATTTTAAACCTATCAATACCGGGCCAATCGATTTTCCTCACACGCAAAACTTGCCTGAAATAAACAACATTAGCTCTAGCCTATCTGCAGTGACACTTTTGTTTACTCCCAAACATGCAGCACATGATGAATCTGATTTTGATTTTTTTGAAAATCAAAATCACATAATAAAAAAAATAAACGATCAAATTAACTTTACAAAATTACAGATGACTCAGCTTTCTGAATATGAAAGTGAGCTTGATCAACTCATAAATTTATACTCACAAAAACAAGAAGCTCAAATACATGTAGAAACACAACAAGCATGGATTAAATTACGCGATGATGTTTTAACACTTAAGCAAAACATAGCTCCCTATAAAACCAACTTAACTGCCTGCTTAGAGCTGCTTAATAATCAGGTAGAATCAATAAGCATTATTGCTGAAGAATACAAGAAAGAAACCAGCCTGCTTTCACACATGGTTGAACCTATTAAAGTTAAACTTATTAATGCGCTGCAATATTCCGTTTTACAATATCTTGAATACAAGCTTAATCATTATGCAAATAAGTTAGGCGATAAAGAAATGGCTAGATTCAACGAAATGCTGTCTAGCATAGCCAAATTAACAAAAACATCTAATGAATACTTACTTCATTTTAATGATTTATCTACTTTAGAGTGGGATAAAATTCCAGAGGAAGTTCATTCCCTGCTTGAAAAAGGAAAAGCGCATTCAGGCTATATTCATTACAATCATTTTTTATCTTTTATCACTCAGAACATACGCGCTTGCTTGCCTGAAACCGCAGCTAACAGCCCCATAAATATAACTGTTTATAAAGAAAAATTACTTACTTCTTTTGAATGGAAAAAAGATTTATTACCCAAAATATCTGAAGTCAAAGCTGAAGACTACAAAATATATTTTACCTCTGAAAATGAAAAGCTTGAAAAAGTGATACACGATACAAGTTTTAAAAAAGCCGAATTTTCATTACACGCTGCTAAATTAGATGGCCTTAAAATCGCTGCTACAACAAACGATACAAACGAAAAAAAGGTGACTAAACGTATTGCTAAGAATTTAAAAGAATATGATATACAAATTGCTGAAATGCTAAACCAACTTAAAAGTCATAAAAATGATTTTACAGCAATGCACAATAGTATCGCATTAGTAAAAAAACAACATGTTGAATGGAATATTAATCCCTCAAGCATGACATTAGATTCAAAATTACAGAATGCTAATAATCGTTATGAATCTATCATGAAAAAATTTGGGGAAGAAATTGAGCTGCTCTCTAATCAAAAAAGCGGGGTTAACACTTGGGATTTATTTGAAAATTTCAAAACTCGCTTAACTGCAGTTAAAGAAAATTTATTTTTATCCAATCAACGTGAGATACATACTCAACTGCTAGAAGTGTCTAATGAATTTTCTCATTTCAAAGACGCGGGTAAAGCCGAAAAATTATTAGCCGATGAGAAAAAAATTGCTGATGAGCAAGCTTTAGCTATGAAAAAATTAGCTGATGAGCAAGCTGCTGCCGCCAAAAGTGCGGAAACCAAAAAACAACGTGAAAATAACTTTATCATTACTTTAAATAGCATTATAAAAACGTTGAGAAATTCAGATGCTTGGGCAAAACAAGTTAGCTTTTTTGGCGGTACATCCATTACAACTGATGCGAATGTAACAATAAAAGTGCCTCAGGGTATTGCTGAAATGTATCTCTTAACGAGTAATAGAACAATTGAGACTTATGAAGAAGCCAATACGCTTTGTAAAAAATTCAAAGAGATCACTAAAAAAGCTGAAGGAAGAGGCGGATCACGTTGTTGCTTCAATGTTAGAAAAAATACGACATCTGATCTGTATGATCTGATTAATAATTTTAACCCCATATCAACTTATGACTTTACTAGTCTCAATCAACAGCTTGGAAATATAAATTATAAATTGGATCCATCGCAACTACAGAGTCACACTGTGCAGAACCATTCTTTATTTGCAAAAAATAAAATGTCTCCTGCATCGCAGACAAAAACGTTAGTTGCAGAAGAAGTGAGTTATTCCCGCTAAAGAGTATGTAGCCCGGATTGAGCGCTGCGAAAATCCGGGGTTTTCCGGCATCCTTATACGCTTGCACTAATGCTAAAATACAATCTAGGCATACGATCATTTTTATGAGCTGCTTGTAATGCATCCACTATGCGTGTTAATGGCTGAGCCCACAAAAGATTTCCGGTAAAGTTCTTGGTAAACAATAATCGGGCGCCCGCACCAGTAGATGTAGCGCTAGACTTGGTATTTGTTCCTTGTACATCTTTATTATTGAAAATCACACCCGCATCATAAAATACATAAAATTGAATTGCCTGCAAAAAGAATTTGCCTGGTGTTACATTCATGCGAGCCTCTACGCTCGCTGCCGCGCCTTTATCACCAATGATTTCTGCAGGATCATAACCGCGCCCTAATCCTTGTTGCGCACCACCATATGAAAATTGTATAGCTGATAATAGAGGTTCATTAGTAAATTGACCTCTCAACTGTGTGAACAGTGAAAATCTCGTCGCACCAAATTGCTGCAGACGGCTGAGCTGCATATCCATTTTAACAAAATGATTGCTAGCACCTTGACGCGACGTTTTGACTATCACAGCATTACCCTGTGATTCTGTTGTATATCCCAAAACAGGTATACCTGTTTCTACATGCAACGCTGCATTATTAGCGCCCTTCCATGGATCTGCACGATCAAAACTTCCACCTAATCTAATTGTCCGCAAATGATCTACATAAAGAATAGTACTAAATTGAGTGAAAACAGTTTTACTGTCTATGTAGTTGAAACTGCCATCCAGCGTAAGATTTTGAACCCGTGAACGAATCAAAGGATATTGAATCATTCCATACATCGTATTTGCAGTTCCATCGACAAATAAAGGCGCTAACGCTAAGCCAGGTCGCGTCTTCGCATTGTTTGCGCTCACTATAAATCGACTGCCATTGCTACCTAAAGGCGTGTTATGCATGATCTGACCGAACTTCATTTGTTGCGGTCTTGAGGCTTGAGATAAATTAATTTGCGTACTGTCACCTGGACGGAAAATAGAATCCCATTCTCCACCTGCGGAAAATTGATTTGGCCCTATATATAAAGTGCCATAATTATCAAAAGACATGTAACCGCTGAATGTCTTAGCTTGAGTAACAAGATTTAAATCTGAAGCACCTTTGACTTCTTTAGAGGGCTCTAATACACCCTTCACCTGTATACCTGGAATTTCATTCGCTAATAATAAATATTTTTCCATGACTTTAAGTTGTAACGGTCTTGATGCTGCAATGTGATCGCCATACTCTTGTACTAAAGGTTTTGAACCTTTAGGTGAACCTATCACTTTGGCCGTATAGATATACCCTTCAATCACTTTTATTTTCACAACACCATTAGTGACATGCTGAGGAGGTAAAATAGCACGCGTTAAAATATAACCTTCATTACGATAATAATTTGTTATGCTTTGCACTATGCTCTGCAGCTGTACCACAGTGATTGATTTATTGAGTTTATCTTTATAAAGCGGAAGCAACTGCGCATCAGAATAAATATGATTATCTTCTAAGATAACTTTTGTTAATACAAAGGTAACCTTTGCTGCTTCAGATCCCAACGAACTTTCTGCAGCTTCAGGTTGCTGCAACCTTGGAGCCACTGCACTAGGATTAGCAACTGGCTTCCTAGACATTGTATCGATAACTCTTTCAGGCATAACAGTTGAAGGTAAGAGCGCACCAGGTGAGAGAGCAGCATTAGCAGTGGTGTCACAGAAAACAACGACAGCTAATGTAAGTATTAATTTTTTATAATAATTCATTCAATAACCCTTCCTTGGCAATCGTTTTTTCACTCTTGATAGTATAACGATATCTTCGCATCAATCCAGACAACATCACAAAAAAAACAATCTTCATGGAGTTACGTGAACATTTATATAAATATTCTTCATAACTTGCTCATTCGACTCACTACGAATTATATCTATTTTTTGCCTTAATGCCGCCCAAAACACTGCTAGCAGCTTTAATTAATTAAATCAAGCAGGTTCATCGAATAGCGCGGCGGTTCATAGCCTATATCTCGCTGATTTTACTCTCGTTAATATTTTTACTCTCGCCCCACAAAAGTGCATTTATTGAACTATAATTTATGTGCTAAACCTTATATGGCAGAGAAATAAAGGGGAGAAATACACATAAAATGAAAACGTTACTCAACATCACATTAAAGCAAATCTGCGCCTTCGCAGCTGGAGCGATGATGATGAGTAGTGCCTACGCAAACCCAGAACTCTCCAACGTTGCCATTGGTAATGCCACTGTTACCCAAACTGCTACCACCACACAAGTCAACCAAGCCAGTCAACAAGCTGTTATTGATTGGAAGTCCTTTAACATTGGTGCAAATGAATCGACTCACTTTGAACAACCTGCGGGTGGTGTTGCTTTAAACCGAATTGATGCAGCTCAAGGTGCTTCACAAATTTATGGACAACTCTCTGCAACAGGTAAAATTATTTTAGTGAATGGTGCCGGTATTTATTTTGGGCCTAGCGCTATGGTAAATGTAGGCGGTTTAATTGCGTCGACTTCCGGTATCTCCGTTGCAAACTTTCTCGCAGGCAAATATGTTTTTGATCAACCTTCGAATTTAAACGGTTCTATTGTTAATGACGGCACCATCAGAGCAGCCGCTTATGGCTTAGTTGCTTTTATGGGTGCCAGCGTGACTAACAATGGATTAATTCAAGCAGAGTTAGGCAGTGTGGTTTTAGGGTCAGGTAATAAATTCACATTAGATTTTAGCGGCGATCAACTCATTAATTTCGCCATAGACGAAGGCGTTGCTCAAGGTGCGATGAATCCTGGCGTAAAAAACACAGGAACCCTTTTAGCAGATGGCGGAAAAATTCTAGTGAGCGCACGCGCTGCGCAAGGTGTCATTGATGATGTCATTAACATGGACGGTGTGGCGAGAGCAAAATCTGTCAGTGAACATAATGGTGTAATTATTTTATCAGGTGACTCACAAAGCAACGTAAAAGTATCAGGAATAGTTGATGTCTCTGGCGCTGCTGGCGGTGTAATTAAAGTATTAGGACAAAATGTTCATTTAACTTCAACTGCAAATCTTGATGCCAGTGGTGACTTAGGCGGCGGAACGATTTTAGTCGGCGGAAATTTTCATGGCGCGGGACCAGAACAAAATGCATTAAACACAACAGTTGATGCAGGCGCAATATTAAATGCAAATGCACTCACGTCAGGTAATGGCGGACAAGTTGTCGTTTGGTCTGATGGTAATACACAATTCCATGGCAGCATATTCGCACAAGGCGGCGCACAAAGTGGTGATGGCGGATCAGTTGAAACATCAGGACATTATTTAGATGTTAGTGGGGCTTATGTCAATACATTAGCGGCTAATGGATTAACTGGTAATTGGTTACTCGACCCAACCAATATTTTTATTGCGCTCAATCAAGGAAATGCAACAACTGCTGGCATGACAGGAACAGACTCAACAGCTAACACAGTTAACGGTGGCACCTTTGCAGGTTCTGGTGCTGTCCCAGATTCTTTACTAACAACAGGCAACTTAGTAACAGCACTAGGGACTAGCAGCATCACTGTTACAACAACCAACCCAACGGGTACTGGCACTGGAAACATTACTGTTGTAGATCCTATTTCTTGGTCTAACGCTAACTCTCTTACCTTAAGTGCAACACAAAATATTGTTATTAATGCCGCAATCTCGAACGGCGGTACAGGCGCTGTCATCTTAAAAGCCGACAATACCGGCTCCTATAATGGCTTTGCAGTAACAGGTACGAGGGGAAAAGTAACAGGAACAGGCTCTGTGACAGCAGCAACGGGGGGCGTCAGTATCTATTATGACCCCACAACGTTTGGTACGCAGGACGCTACCTATTATACAGGCGGTGGAACCGCACCAACACATTATATGCTTATCAATGAATTAGGTAGTGCAAGCGATGCTTCTACAGTCAATAGCTTGGGCGCATTGAGTTTTAATATCGGCTTGCGGGCAGGAAGTTTTGCGCTAGGTACAAATATTGATGCCAGCGCTACCAGCACATGGAATAGTGGTCTTGGATTCACCCCAATTGCAACATCAGGCTCTCCGTTTACAGGTAGTTTCAATGGTCAAGGCTATACAATTAATAACTTATTTATGAATAGAGGGGACTTCACCTCTTTGGGACTATTCAGCTCTGTATCATCTGGCGCGTCCGTCGTCATTTCGAATCTGGGGCTAACCAATGTCAATATCACTCAAACTTCCACTGCTTCTAATACTAACACTGCAGCCGTTGTAGGCATTATCGCAGGATCAACAACCTTGCTATCTAATGTATGGGTCACAGGTACTGTACAAGCTACAGCAGGAACAACTCCATCAGTAGGTGGACTAGTAGGACTCATAAATACTGGCACAAGTGGTTCAATTACAAACTCCTATAATGCTGCTTCTGTTTCAGTCATTGCTGGGGGATTTGCAGGAGGTATCACAGGGCATTTTGCAACAGGCACTATTCAAAATTCTTATAATATTGGAGCAATTAGCACAACTGGGGCAGGCTCTTTTCTCGGCGGTATTGCTGGCAATCTTTGTAGCGGGTGTGGCAGTATAATTATTTCAGGGACTTATAATTCTGGCAGCATATCGACTACCAACGCTCCAACTGCGGGTGCTATCGTTGGCAATAACAGTAACCTGACTGCTACAAGTAATTTTTTTGACTCAGGCACATCAGGTGGTGTCTCTTCCTCTGGTACTGGCGCTGCATCAGGAACAGCATTAACCACCGCTCAAATGATGCAATCCGGTAATTTTAGCGGTTGGACTATAGCAACTGCCTCTAGCTCAACACCCAGCAGCTCAACATGGTTTTTAATTCCTGGCAGCACACGCCCTATGTTAATGTCAGAAGAATTTTCTAAAAATACGCCATTAACTATTAACAATGCGCATCAACTACAATTAATGAGCGCAAACACAGCAGCCAGTTATACGGTAGGCAGTAACATTAATTTTAGTACCACAGCTGCAACTGATGTATGGGGTGGTGCAGCACCTAACCTAACAGTTAATTCAAACCTGACTCTAAACGGCAATATTACTAGCACTGGCAATCAGACTTATAACAACCCTGTTACCTTGGGCGTTTCAGCAACTTTAACCAGCTCTGCAGGCAGCATCGCTCTTGCAGCCATTAACGGCAATGGCTTTGGTCTAACAATTAATAACAACACCGCAAGCTCAATTAGCGGTATATTTTCTGGAACGGGCAGCAGCTTAACAAAATCAGGTACGGGTATATTAACTTTATCGGGCGCTAACACTTACACGGGTGGCACATCCTTAAATGTTGGCACGATTAATTTAGGCATTAGCAGCACAGGTGCAATTACTAACGGCCCACTGGGAACAGGTACACTCACACTAAATGGCGGCACACTCACTGCAAACGCTGGACCTTTTAGCATTGCAAACCCTTACACACTAGCTGCAAGCTCAATTATAGGCGGAACAAATAGTTTTACACTGAGTGGTGCCGGCACTCTCACCACTGGCACATTAACACTTAGCAACACTGCAACAACAACCTTAAGCGGTAATTTAAGCGGTGCAGCTGCCATCAACCCAACAGCGGGCACCACAATACTTTCT
>JARLJN010000056.1 GCA_031291255.1 Gammaproteobacteria bacterium | reverse complement strand
GAACGAGCATTAGAGCTGGAAGCTGCTACAAGATGTGAGCTAGAATTGGAGCCCGCATTTGTTTTTTGTTTTTTTGATTTATTTACATGTGATGTTATATGGGATTCATTACCTTCATCATCAGATGAGCTAACTTCATTGCTATGATTTCTTTTTCGTTGAGGTTTCGCATTGGAGCTGGAAGATGCAGCAAGATGTGCGCTAGAGCTGGAGCTACCCTTTGTTTTTTGCGTAGATTTCTCTTCCGCTGTTGCATTGTTTCGACCTGTTTGAGTTACCTGATAAAAAGAGCAATTTACTCCAGCTGCTTTTAAGATTTCGATTTGATCTTTCCAAGACTGACCAATTTCAGGTCCAAACATAACTCTGAAACCAGGTCTCGCTAAGGCGTACTCTTGTAGTAATTCAGATGAGTAGTTATTTTTATTAATGATTAGCAGCTCTAATGAGGGGAATTGATTTAAGAGGGTATCAATTTTAATGGTAGAACATTCGACTGCAAGTCGTGTCACTGGTGTAACTGATGAGTTTGTAACGAGTTTACAAATTGTTGAAATTAAGTCTAGTGTCATTCGACTACCTGTATCGGTGATATAGAATTTTGCAGACCCGGGTATGCGATGATCTTGTAAATACGCTTTATAACGTTTAATTGACACTTCAGTTGCTTCTTCTATAGAAAGCTCAGGATTCTGCCACTGAACTTTTTTTACCATGTCCGCTAAGAAAAAGAAATTCTTGGCATTTGCCATTTGTGATAAGGTTGTTGCAACGCCGCCATTCAATTCACGTGTAATGTCAGGGTGGTGGAGGGTTAGTAGTTTTTGGTCTGTCACGTATTTGCATCGAGATTTCATAATAATAGCCTCAGGAGCTGCTGCACTTGAGTTATAGTTTGTCGCTGCATTTGAGTTATAACCTGCTGCTGCAGTGTATGCATTAGAGCTAGAAGCAACATTTGTTTTTTGTTTTTTTGAGGTGTGTTTAGTATGTGATGATGATGCTGAGTATTCGCTTTCATCATCTGATGAGGTAAGTTCTTTGTAACTCATTCTTTTTTTCTGAGATTTTTGTTTCGTTGCGGAACGAGCATTAGAGCTGGAAGCTGCTACAAGATGTGAGCTAGAATTGGAGCCCGCATT
>JARLJN010000055.1 GCA_031291255.1 Gammaproteobacteria bacterium | reverse complement strand
GTGTCTTTGCCTCCCGTATTCTCTGTCTAATCTCGTCCTCCGAAAGATGTCCAACCGCCTTTGTTAACCTTCCCATGCTTCCCTCCAAATAGATGGAAGAACCTCATATCATATTACGCGTGCGAACGCGAGGTGGTATAAAATCTATCGTCACCACCGTCACATTCTATCGTCACTAATCAAAATGACCCGCGTAACATCGCATCCCCTGTGACAATTGAGATTGGACTAACGATCCCTGCATCCCGAATGCGAACCAGTTAGTTATCTACATTCATTTTCGCTAATCTTCCGAGCTAGTTGTCAATTCGTGTCATCTTATATTTACTAATATACCATCAAAAAAAGGGACCTAAAAACCAAGTGTTTATAGAGATAAAAGTAATGCCTCTGACAGCTTTAGGGAAATCTCTCGAACGCATTGCAGGTGCTGTTAAGATTGAAAGTCACAAGCTCGAAACACTTAGGCAGATAGAGCAACATAATCGAGTCATTCAGCTTGAGGCCCTGGAAGGGGGCGTGTAGCTATTAATTGGGGAAATAAAATTCATTGACAAGTGAAGCTTCCAATTGCATTTTATTTATCAGATATTTTTACGAGGACAGAGTTATGGCAAGAATGATAACGGAAATTATTGATGATGAACCATATGAATATATCCCTCTCGGTGACTACGTAGTAAAAGCTAAAGGCGTATGCGGCGGCCGTCCTACGTTCAAATACACTCGCATTCTGATTGCTGGGACACTAGACAGAATTGACGCCGGAGAGGATATAGACTCAATTGTTGAGGGTTATAGGGGACGTGTGTCAAAGGATGCCATACTTGAGGCAAGGAGAATTTGGAACAGTCTGTCTAAGCGTGCGGCCTAGTGATAGTGCTTGATGAGCAATTACTTGGTCGAGATTTAGATATTTCTATTAAAGAGTGATATCAAGGGAAAGTTATATTTATAAATGACTTGAGACCCAACACCACTGTAAAAGATGACGCCATCCCACAACTTCTTCAAGCAACAAAAAAGCACCCTGTATTTATAACGATTAATGTAAAAGATTTTTGGCAAAAAGTAGCCATTAACAACCATTTCTGCGTGGTTTGTTTTAAGATTTCAGACAAGCAGGTATCAATAATCCCCAAACTACTAAAGTTTCTTTTCCGAGAAGTGGATTTCAGCAAAAAAAAACACAGAGCAGGCCATGTCTTTCGAATAACAGATGACGGGAGTGTTCGTTATTACACGTATGACGATTTAAAAATACGATCCCTTACCGTCTAAAAACCGCCAATGGGACCTGGTGGTTTTTGTTTGAGCGATGTGGAAAAAACCAAGCTGAGACATTTTGTTTTTTTTAGCGCAACCAAAGCAAGACAGGATTAATAGAGGCAGCTCGGGGTTTATTCGTTGTCTGGGGTCTCTTTCTCCACCAGTCTAAGATGTCGTCCTTTAGCTCGCT
>JARLJN010000054.1 GCA_031291255.1 Gammaproteobacteria bacterium | reverse complement strand
TGTATAGACCGGCTACATAGGTAACACTTGGACGGGGACATAGGTTACAGTCCCCGAACATTATAAGCTCTAGGTTTTTATTGTAAATATTCTTTGGTGCATAAAATAAATATCAAACTTTCCATCTGCTTTTTCTCTTAAAGCCACAGGCAATCCGTTTAATGATTCACTAATAAAATATTTTTTGTTATTCAAACTTATATTTCCGGCTTTATTTACTTGTCGGATTAAACTGCAATCTGGATATTCAATATCAGGCAACGTTTTTGGATATTTCATATTACTGATTCTATAGCGACTGCTCGGTGGCTGCATGTTTAATGCTTCGTGCGGCCTTTCATGGTTATATTCTTCTCGCCAACGATCAAAATGAAATTGTGCATCATTAATGTTTTTAAAATAATGCTGTTTCAATAATTCAACCTTTAACGTTCTGTGAAATCTTTCATCCTTACCATTTGTTTGTGGGTGCCTAATTCGTGAAAAGCTCACCCGAATCCCTAAACGAACTAACCATATACTTAATTCGGTATATCTAAAGCCTCGAATATGCGCTGATGACCATGGCGTACCATTATCAAAATTAATGCGCCATGGCATACCATATCTTTCAAATAATTCTATAAAAATAGCCTTAACCGTCTTGCCACGCTCATTATCACATGCGTTTAAACCAATAGAATAACGTGAGTGGTCATCTAAAACTGTTAAAGGATGGCAGCGACCAGAACGCATTGCAAAATGCCCTTTAAAATCTGCTTGCCACAAATCATTAGGTTCTGGATGCTCAAATCTTTGGGGAGTTAATAGTTTTTTATGGGTAGGTTTATCGATTAAATCATGCCGATGTAATATGTCTGTAATAGTGCTTTTAGCTGGAATTCCTGTCTCCCCATTATTTAATAGAAATGCTCGAATCTTTCGACAACCCCAGCTGGGCTTCCTTTCTCTTAGTGCAATTATTTTTTCTTCGATGGCAGAGGATGTTAATTCAGGATGAGAATAAGGACGCCTGGATTGTTCTTTTAATCCATCGACGCCTAGTTCTTTAAATCTATTTAAAAGTTTGTAACCTGTCTTTCTACTTATGCTAAAACGACGGCATAGCTCGCTAAATGTATGTGATCCATTTAACGCTAGTTTTACAAATTCGAGCTTGGATGACATTTGTGTAACCTCTTCCCAAGGCATTATTGCTCTCCAAAACTGCAATAATACATCATTTAAAAGTGTTACCTATGTCCCCGTCCAAGTGTTACCTATGTAGCCGGTCTATACATAAAAAGCACTCAACCCAACCTACGCAAAGTCATGATCAGCTTTTTCTATACGTTTCAAATGTATATTAAAGAAAACCTTCTTCTCCTGTCTCTGTTATGTTGGGTTTCGTAAAAAGCACTCAACCCAACCTACCGCAAAGTAAAGAGAACCTTGTTCTCCCGTCTCATACCCATTCATAACCCAGAAGATGTGTGCATACCCTAGCCACTTGTGAGAGAGGATGCCGAAGACGCAACTTCGAAAATTTACTGAAATGGAAGAAAACCCTTCAAATTACCTAATAATTATACGGTTAGCAGGTAAATTCTGAAAAAATAATGCATTTCATGCTTGACACTTTTGGGTCGTGAGATAGAATGTCGCGACTAGAAGTTAAGACGCTAGAAATTAAGATGGCGTTCTAGAAGCGGGAATAGCTCAGTGGTAGAGCACAACCTTGCCAAGGTTGGGGTCGCGAGTTCGAGCCTCGTTTCCCGCTCCAAATATAAAAATTGATTAGCCTCAGTAAAACTGAGGTTTTTTGTTTTTAAAGAAGATGAGTTAATGATTTTGGCTGGGTGGCAGAGTGGTTATGCAGCGGCCTGCAAAGCCGTGTACGCCGGTTCGATCCCGACCCCAGCCTTTGATGATACTTGAAATCTAAACGCTTGTTATCGAGTTTTTAGATTTCCGATATCCAATAATCTATATGCCCGGGTGGCGGAATAGGTAGACGCAAGGGACTTAAAATCCCTCGGAGGGCGACTTCCGTGCCGGTTCGATTCCGGCCTCGGGCACCAACTTTTTTAAGCGCTAGTTAAGACTATGACCTTTGTAGTGACAGAACAGTGTATCAAGTGTAAATACACAGACTGTGTCGAAGTCTGTCCTGTAGACTGTTTTTATGAAGGACCCAATTTCTTAGTCATCAATCCTGATGAGTGCATAGACTGCGCTCTCTGCGAACCTGAATGTCCTGTCAATGCAATTTATTCTGAAGATGATTTACCAGAGAAATATCAAAATTATTTAGAACTCAATAAAGACCTCGCTGAAGAATGGCCTGTGATTAATCGTCGTAAAGATGCTCCAGCCGATGCAGATGAATGGGCGAATGTTGAAGATAAATTAAAACTCTTAGAAAAGTAGTAGCCCGGATTGAGCTCTGCGAAAATCCGGGTTGTTTTCATGAGCTGCGTCAACAATCCCCGGATTTTCGCAGAGCTCAATCCGGGCTACGTGTGATTTTTTAGGATAATAATACATGACTCCCACTAATAGCCTTGATATTTTAGGTGACCAAGGTCTGCTTAAACAAGCTATTACAGGCTTTACTCCACGTCATGCACAACAAGAAATGGCTTTGGCCATAGAAAAAGTCATAGAGCTCAACTCTGAATTAATTGTTGAAGCTGGAACGGGAACGGGAAAAACATTTGGCTATTTAGTTCCTGCATTTCTTTCAAATAAAAAAACCATTATTTCAACCGGAACAAAAAATCTGCAAGACCAATTATTTTTTAATGACATTCCTGTCATACAAAAAATTCTTTCTTCCTCTATGAAAGTTGTTTTACTAAAGGGCCGCGCGAATTATCTTTGTTTGCATAGATTAAAACTCAATCGTGAAGATGGACGTTTTGCTTCGCGCCAATTGGTATCAGAATTACAAACCATTTTTGAATGGTCTGCACACACTAAAACAGGTGATATTGCAGAATTAGAATCAGTACCCGAAGATTCTACCATTTGGCCATACGCAACCAGCACAGCAGATAATTGTTTAAATCAAGATTGTCCCGTTTACAAAGATTGTTTTGTCGTGAAAGCACGTCAACAATCTTTAGCCGCCGATATAGTTGTTGTGAATCATCATTTATTTTTTGCAGATATGGCCTTACAAGATGAAGGCTTTGGTGAATTACTTCCTGGCGCAGAAATTGTTATTTTTGATGAGGCGCATCACTTACCCGATATAGCCGCGCAATTTTTTAGTACCAATCTCACCAGCCGACAATTACTCGAACTAGCACGCGATGCTGAAGCAGAAGCATTAGAGAGCGCGCAAGATATGCAGCAGCTTAGCGCTGATTCTATTCAGTTACAACGTGCGGTTCAATCTATGCGTACAGCGTTTGGATCTGAGTTGCGTGCATTGCCTTGGCCTGATAAGCAGCCTCAACATATTGAAGCAACCATAGATGAAGTAAAAGATTCATTAAAAGATTTTGAAACAACGTTGAAAGAAGCCGGTGTGCGCAGTAAAGGATTAGAGAGTTGTTGGAAGCGAGCAGGGCAATTAATAGAGCGTTTTGATTTTTTAACGAAAGCAGCGCCAGTAGACACTATACATTGGTATGAAACTCACGCTCAAAGTTTTGCGCTGCATCTCACGCCCATGATAGTGGCAGAACATTTTAAGCGTTGTATGCAAGATAAAAAACGTTCTTGGATTTTTACCTCAGCAACGCTCACAGTCAAAAATAATTTTAAATTATTTTCTGACACCATGGGTTTAGAACATGCTATGCAGTTACAATTAAAAAGTCCTTTTGATTACCAGAATCAAGCACTTTTATATGCGCCACGTGGTATGCCTGATACGCATTCAGAATATTTTACAGAAGCAGTGATAGATGCTGCCATTCCTGTGTTGATAGCAAATCAAGGCAAAGCATTTTTATTATTTACCAGTCATCGTGCATTAGAAAAAGCAGCAATTTATTTAGAAAACAAATTACCGTTTCCTTTGTTGCGTCAAGGCACTAAACCCAAAAGACAGTTAGTCGATGAATTTAAAGCACTAGGCAATGCAGTTTTGTTAGGGACTAGCAGCTTTTGGTATGGAGTGGATGTACGTGGGGATGCATTATCCTGTGTTATCATTGATAAACTTCCTTTTGCTATGCCGGATGATCCTATACTACAAGCTAAAATCAAAATGTTGAGACAAAAAGGATTGGATCCATTTTCACATTATCAATTACCTCATGCAGTTTTGATTTTAAAACAAGGTGCAGGGCGTCTCATTCGAGACAGTAAAGACAGAGGCATTTTAATGATTTGTGATCCGCGCTTGGTGGGCAATCGTTATGGAGAAGTGTTTTTACAAAGCTTACCAGATATGTCTCGTACACGTGATTTAGAAAAAGTAAAAAGTTTTGTAGCCCGGATTGAGCTTTGCGAAAATCCGGGATAGAGTTTCAGTATGTGCCACGTCTAGACCCTCATCCGCCCTGCGGGCACCTTCTCCCGCAAGCGAGAGAAGGGAAATGGTCATGGCTTTAGAGAGTAAAATATTTATGAAAATCCTTGCCATAGACACATCCTCAAATGCTTGCTCAGTCGCATTATTAGATAATGAAGACATAGAGTCCTTACATAAAATTGCGCCCATAGCGCAAGCGCAATTAGTCTTGCCTATGGTTCAAGAGTTAATGCAAGAGGCTAAGATACAGTTGCAACACCTTGATGCGATTGCATTTGGCTGCGGCCCAGGCAGTTTTACAGGTCTGCGTATAGCTGCCAGTGTCGCTCAGGGTTTAGCATTTGCTGCTGAAGTACCACTCATAAAAATTTCTTCTTTAGCGTCTATAGCTCAGCATGTATTTCAAGAACGTAACTGGAATAAATTATTAGTTGCTGTCGATGCACGTATGCAAGAAATTTATTATGGTGCTTATGAAATTAACTCTGAAGGTTTTGCTGAATTAAAAGGTGAGGAAAAAGTTTGTTCTGCAAATCAGATTCCTCTACACAAAAATCAAGACTGGTATGGAGTAGGGGATGCTTGGGGAATTTACTCCGAAATCATGGAGTTGCATCTAGGATTTAAACCTCTAGATTTAGATATAACGTGTCTTCCTCATGCTGCAAGTATTGCACTTTTGGCGAGAAATAAACTTCTAAAAAAAGAATTTTGTTCTTTTGAAGATGCTGTTCCTGTTTATCTGCGGAATAATGTTGCAGTGAAGGAAAAAGATAGATGAAAATCTTATTCTTCAGTCTCAGTTATGTTGGGTTTCGTAAAAAG
This sequence comes from Gammaproteobacteria bacterium, assembly GCA_031291255.1. Taxonomy (GTDB): domain Bacteria; phylum Pseudomonadota; class Gammaproteobacteria; order DSM-16500; family DSM-16500; genus UBA5158. Next base: position 43,502 of record JARLJN010000054.1, on the reverse strand, counting down.
CAAAAGCACTCAACCCAACCTACACCCAACCTACATCCAACCAACAAAGTAGTGAACGGCTTTTTCTATAAGTTGCAAATACGGATTATGGGAGAATAAGGTTTTCTTATTTTTTAAATCCCCAACAACTATGCAAGACTGCTGACTTGTTGGGGATTTAAAAAAAAGAAAACCTTGTTCTCCAGTTTCACTTATGTTGGGTTTCGTAAAAGGCAGCGTAACGTAATGTTGGGTTTCGTAAAAAGCAAAAGCACTCAACCCAACCAACACCCAACCAACGCCCAGCTAAACATAAGACAAAAGATGCGGAATGGTCATTAAATATACAATACCAAGAAATCCTGAATTATCTATCTCAAATCACAAATGTTATTTGAGTTTTACCCCCCAACAGAGCTAAAATTCAACCACGTGTATCTTTTACATACCTACCCAAGTTTGTTCAAATTAGCTCCGGAGGCTAAGCAGTTTATGGCAAGTCCAGTCAGTAATCGACGCCAAGAAATTATTAACGATATTTTGCTTTATTTGAAAAAGCGTGTTTCGGCTCAGCAAATGCCATTACTTGAAGCCTTTGCCTGGCGTTATTATGCTTCCAGCTCAATTTCAGATTTGGGTGAGCGATCTATTGAGAACCTCTGTGGTGCATTTATGTCGCATTGGAATTTTCTTTATCAGCGACAGCCAGGTGAATCCAAGGTTAGAATTTTTAATCCTGTTTTAGAACAAGATGGTTGGCAGTCTACTCACACCATCATAGAAATTTCCCACGATGATATTCCCTTTTTGCTCGACTCAACACGCATGGAAATCAATCGTAATAATTTACAAATTCACTTCATGATACACTTTGGCGGTTTAAAGCTGAAACGTAACGCTGAATTTCAAGTGACTGAAGTTTTACCCTTGGGCGCTATAGATCCCACTGCTACCTCAGAAGCACCTATTTACATTGAAATAGATCGCATAACAGATCCCAAATTAATGGAAGATCTGTGCGCTAATATACAGCGTGTGTTAGCTGACGTGCGGTTGTCCGTTGTAGATTGGCATAAAATGGTAAATAGAGCAGAAGATACTTTACTTGAGTTAGAACAGAATCCTCCGCCGCTAGACCCCGCTGAAGTGGCAGAGTCCAAAGATTTTCTGCGTTGGCTCATGAATGATAATTTTACTTTCCTAGGTTCGCGTGATTACAAGTTAATTGGAAATGAAACGAATCGTGCTTTACAAATTATTCCTGGTACTGGTTTAGGTGTGTTACGTGATGAAAGTACGAGTACCATTTCACGCCGTTATGCAGAACTTCCTCCCCAAGCAAGAAAACTAGCACTCTCAAAAAATATTTTAATTATCGCAAAAACTAATACACGTTCAACAGTGCATCGTATGGCTTACACTGATTACATAGGTGTAAAACGTTTTAATGATCAAGGTGAATTAATTGGTGAGCGCCGATTTATAGGGCTTTATACTTCTAGCGCTTATCATACTAGTCCTCGGCATATTCCATTCCTTCGTCATAAAGTATCTAAGGTAATGCAAGAATTGCATTTTCCACCAGATAGTCATAACGGCAAAGAAGCTTTAAATGTTTTAGAAACGTTGCCGCGCGATGATTTATTTCAAGCGACACAAGAAGATTTAGTTAAGTTAACCATGGGTATTTTGCATATACAAGAACGTAAACGTGTACGCTTGTTTATTCGAAAAGATTCATATGGAAGATATTTTTCATGTTTGGTTTACGTGCCTAGAGAAACATTTAATACTGAATTATGTTTAAATATGCAAGATGTTTTAATGGAAGCTTTGCAAGGAAAAGAATGTACATTTACGACATTTTTTTCAGATTCTGTTTTAGCACGTATACATTTTCTCATTCGAGTGAATCCGCGTAATACAGTCGAGTATGATATAGATGCAGTAGAACAAAAATTAATAGATGTTGCACGATCATGGACAGATGAATTAAAAAGCCAATTGGTTATGCAGTTTGGCGAAGCAGACGCATTAAAATACTCTATAAAATATGCAAAAGCTTTTCCAGCGAGTTACACAGAATATTACAAACCTTCTACGGCTATTAATGATATTTCACATATTGAGTTGCTTAATAAAACCAATACACTTGAAATGTCATTTTACAAATCTTCAGAAAAAAATGCCGGAACATTAAGATTAAAATTATTTCATGGCGAGCATCCTATTGCATTGTCTGACGTGTTGCCTACGTTAGAAAATATGGGTTTAAAAGTGATTGGTGAGCGTCCGCACGAGATTATTTTTAAAGATGGTAAAATAATTTGGATAAATGATTTTGATGTGGTTTATGTGCGCGGCAAAGAAATTAATGTTGATGATGTTAAATCACTTTTCCAAGATGCATTTGCAAATATTTGGTTTAAGGGTGCGGAAGATGACGGCTTCAATCGTCTTGTTTTAGAAGCACAGTTATCTTGGCGTGAAACATCTGTATTTCGTGCTTATACTAAATATTTACGCCAAGCAGGATTTACATTCAGTCAAAATTATATAGAACAAGCGCTCGTAAATAATTCCGGCATAGCAAAAAAATTAATTGATTTATTTAATATGCGTTTCACGCCTAACGCAAATCGCGATAATACAGCGACTTTAATCGCGCAAATTGAGCAAGACTTTGAGGATGTAGTGAGTCTAGATGAAGATAGAATTTTACGAAAAATTCTTGAAATTATACTTGCCACATTAAGAACTAATTATTTTCAAACCATGCCAGACGGCTCATTTAAACCTTATATTTCTTTTAAATTTAATCCTCTTGCGATTTCGGATTTGCCATTACCTAGACCCATGTTTGAAATCTTCGTTTATTCACCTCGAGTAGAGGGCGTGCATTTAAGAGGTGGAAAGGTTGCACGTGGTGGTATTCGTTGGTCAGACAGGCGTGAAGATTTCAGAACAGAAGTGCTGGGCTTAATGAAAGCACAGCAAGTAAAAAATTCGGTAATTGTGCCTGTAGGTGCCAAAGGTGGTTTCTTTCCTAAGCAATTACCTGTCAGCGGAAACAGAGATGAAATATTACAAGAAGTTATTTTCTGTTATTCAACATTTATTCGCGGTTTGTTAGATTTAACCGATAATATCAAAGAAAATGTCACTGTTCCTCCAGTCGATGTAGTGCGTTACGATGAGGATGATTCCTATTTGGTTGTTGCTGCGGATAAGGGTACAGCAACGTTCTCTGATATTGCGAATGGCATTTCTAAAGAATATGGTTTTTGGTTAGATGATGCTTTTGCATCAGGTGGTTCTGCGGGCTATGACCATAAAAAAATGGGAATTACTGCGCGCGGTGCTTGGGAATCAGTAAAACGTCATTTCCGTGAATTCAGTGTTGATCCTAGCGTGACAGAATTTACTGTTGTGGGTATAGGCGATATGGCGGGAGATGTTTTTGGTAACGGAATGTTGTTATCTAAAAAAATTAAATTACTCTCAGCATTTAATCATATGCATATATTTATTGATCCATCACCAGATCCTTTAGTGAGTTTTAATGAACGTCAACGTTTGTTTAATTTACCGCGATCTGCTTGGTCAGACTATGATGCTACATTAATTTCTCAGGGCGGTGGTGTTTTTAATCGTTCAGCAAAATCCATTAAATTAACACCAGAAATCAAAGCTGCTTTTTTAATTGAACAAGACAGCATGACTCCTAATGATTTAATCCAAGCTATTTTGAAATCACCTATTGATTTGTTGTGGAATGGCGGCATAGGAACATTTGTTAAAGCATCTTATGAAACACATGCGGATGCTGGAGACAGAACAAATGACAATATACGTATAGACGGCAATCAACTGCGCGCGCGTATGGTAGGCGAAGGTGGTAATTTAGGGTTTACCCAATTAGGCAGAGTGGAGTATGCGTTAAATGGCGGTATCATTTATACCGATTTCATAGACAATTCCGCAGGGGTTGATTGTTCAGATCATGAAGTTAATATTAAAATTTTATTAAATAAAATTATTGCCGACGGAGAAATGACATTAAAGGAACGCAATAAATTATTAGAAAACATGACTGATGAAGTGGCAGAGTTAGTGTTGCGTGACAATTACGAACAAACACAAATGTTAAGTTTAGAATCTTCTGTGGGCCAACAAACCATGGAATTATTCAGGCGTTACATGAATGAATTAGAAAAAAGTGGAAGACTGCATCGTAAACTAGAATTTTTACCTGATGATAAAATTTTATTAGAACGCAAAGCGCATAACAAAGGATTAACTCGCCCTGAGATCGCTGTTTTATTAGCGTATTGTAAGATGTATTTGAAACAAGATATCTTAAACTCCGATGTGCCTGAAGATCCTTACTTTGTTAAGTATCTAGAATGGGCTTTTCCAAAACCATTACGTAAAAAATATTTACCCCAAATGAAGCAGCATAGTTTGCGCCGTGAAATTATTGCAACACAGCTTAGTAAAAACATTACTGATCATATGGGTATTAATTTTGTAGAACGCTTACAGCGCGAAACGGGTGCGTCTGTTGCCTTCATCATGCGTGCATACGTTATTGCAGAAGCGATTTATGATTTAGAGAAAGTGTGGAGTCAAATTGAAAGTCTTGATTTGAAAGTGTTAACCTCCACTCAGCAAGCAATGATGTTACAAATTTATTATTTAATTCGCAGAGCAACAAGATGGTTTCTCAGAAATCGCAAACCGAATATTGACATTAACGCTACGATTGCTGAATTTAGACCGCCTATACAAGAACTCGTTTCAGAGCTACCTAACTTGCTTACTCAAACAGATAAAGAACTATTAGATACTGAAATAGATGCGTTTGCTCAACAAGGTGTTCCGCTTGCGCTCGCTCATAGTATGGCAAGTTGCAATACGCTATTTACTTCTTTAGATATTGTTGAAGCAGCTAGAAAAAATAAATTCAGTATTTCAGATATAGCGAAAATTTATTATGAATTGGGTAATTTGTTAGAATTGAATTGGCTGAGAGAGCAAATGAATTCTTACTCTATGGATAATCAATGGGATGAGTTAGCTCGCTCGGGTTTCCGTGATGATTTGGATAACGTTCAACGCAAACTCAGTGTCAGTGTTCTACTGCTTCCGGCCAATGAAAATAGTTCTCTGATGGAAAGAATTGAAAATTGGATAGCTGAAAATAGATTATTAACCGACCGTTGGCAAAATTTATTAGCAGAAATTAAATCTAGCAATAACCCAGGCTTTGTAACTTATTCTGTGGTATTGCGTGAGTTACATGATTTTGCACAGGCTTGAGCACGTGCCACGTCATGACCCTCATCCGCCCTGTCGGGCACCTTCTCCCGCAAGCGGGAGAAGGGAAATTGTTAAGGCTTTATAGGGAATCAAAAATGCCTTCTACTTCTCATTTTATAGAGGTCCACGGATCAAAAATGCATTACACGGAAGAGGGTGCTGGCAATCCCATTTTGTTTTTACATGGTATGCCAACTTCTTCCTTTTTGTGGCGCAATATTATTCCTGTAGTCTCTTCTTTAGGCCGGTGTATTGCGGTTGATTTAATTGGAATGGGAAAATCTGACAAACCCGATATAGATTATTCTTTTTCCGATCATGTTCGTTATATCGAAAAATTCATTGAAGCATTGAATTTAAAAAATCTCATCATAGTGATGCATGGTTGGGGTTCTGTGATAGGTTTTGATTATGCAATGCGGCATGAAAACAATTGTAGAGGACTTGTTTTTTACGAGTCTTACTTGCAGCCCTTAATAGGTAAGGATATTTCGTTACCCTTGCAAGAACAGATATTAAGTATCAATCATAAAAACGATGATACAGATATTGCCACAGTTGTTAACACCATGATGAAGCAAGGCGTAATGGAATCGATTTCTGAAGATATCATGAATCATTATACTGCGCCGTTTTCACAAAAAAATGCTGAAAAAGTTTTGCATCAATACGCTAAAGAGCTCTCCCAAAAAACACAGCTAAATAATTTTATCTCCAGTTACTCAAAAAAATTAATGCATTCTAAACTGCCTAAATTAATGCTTTATTCTGTTCCCGGATTTATTACACCCATGTCAACAGTGATATGGGCTAAAGAAAATTTATCTCACATTGAGATTATTGATATAGGTGAAGAGCTTCATTTTGCCCAAGAAAGTAATCCTACTTTGATGGGAGAGGCGATGAGTGTGTGGTTACAGAGTATTGAACAACTAAAAAAAGGTGACAAATGAAAGAGTCATATAACGTTGCGATAGTCGGAGCAACAGGAATTGTTGGGACAACGGCCTTATCTATTTTGGAAGAAAGAAATTTTCCGATTAAAAATATTTATTTATTAGCAAGCTCTCGTTCAGTAGGAGAGACGCGCAACTTTAAAGGTCAAACACTCAAGATAGAAGAGTTATCTCAGTTTGATTTTGCTCAGACTGATATTTGTTTTTTTTGTGTGAGTAATGAAATTTCTGCAGAATATGCTCCTAAAGCGGCAGCTCTTGGTAATGTCGTGATAGATAAGAGTTCTCATTTTCGTTATCAAAGTGACATTCCATTAATTGTGCCAGAAGTGAATGAAAGTGAAATTTCAGCATTTAAAAATCATCGTATTATTGCAAATCCAAATTGCAATACTATTCCAATCGCAGTTGCGCTGAAACCGATTTACGATGCAGTGGGTATAGCGAGAATGAATGTAGCCACTTATCAATCTGTGTCAGGCACAGGTAAAGAAGCAGTTGCTGAATTGGCTGAACAATCAGTGCAAGTATTAGATGAATCTCCTGTTACTACGCATGTTTATCCTCAGCAAATTGCATTTAACGTATTGCCTCATATAGATCAATTTGAAAAGAATGGCTACACGCGCGAAGAAATGAAAATTGTTTGGGAAATGCAAAAGATTTTTAATGATTATACTATCGCTATTAATCCTACGACTGTGAGAGTGCCTGTTTTTTGTGGACATTCTGCGGCAGTACACATAGAAACAAATAATAAAATAACAGCTGCACAGGCGTTAAAGCTCTTAAAAGCTGCGCCGGGTGTAAAAGTCATAACAGGTACCTTTCCTTATCCTACCCCTGTTAAAGATGCGGCAGGTAAGGATGATGTATTTGTAGGGCGCATACGTGAAGACCTTTCTCATCCTTTAGGGCTAAACCTTTGGATAGTAGCGGATAATTTACGTAAAGGAGCTGCTTTAAACGCTATCCAAGTCGCTGAAAAACTGATAGGTTCATATCTGTAACCATTTATAGCCAATTGCTCGCAAATAATGTGTGATTTAAGGCTATTTTAAGTTAAAATAGATATAATAATAACCATATTTTAGTATTTCTGTTCGACTTGTGAGGCAGGTATGTCCTACATAGATCCTTATTTATCGGTAATCGGGAAAAAAGCTATAGCTTGGGAACAAGCCGCAGAAGTTGGCGATAGGGAGCAACTGTTGAAAATGCGTGTTGATTTCGATGAGTTTCGACGATCTTTGCCTGCACAAATATCCTTACAAAGCCAAGACATATTAGAGTACTATGACAGCTTATTGCCTAGGTTTCCTCAGTATCGTCCTTAATTATCTGATATCGGAATGTTATGAACACACTTTTGAATGATATAAATTATTTTATCTTGTACCTCAATGAGCATTCGTCTCTGCGTTATATGTTAATCGCCGTGATTATAAGTTTGTTATTAGTCATACTTTCAGCAGGTCGTTTATCTCGTTTTAGAAAAAACAAAACCATTGCTGAGCGCGCATTTAAAATCGATTTTTCTAATATTGCTGGTGAAGATGTTATTGCAACGCAATTAGATTTAGCGAAAGCGTACATTGAAATGAATCAAACTAAAATGGCAAAACAAATATTAAATAAAGCATTAAAACACGGCAATTCTTCACAACAACAAGAAGCTCGTCAGCTTGTTGATACCCTGTAGTCACGATGCGAATTGCACTTGGAATAGAATACGACGGCCGCGACTTTTCTGGCTGGCAAGCACAAATAGGTTTGCGCACGGTGCAGAGTTGTTTAGAAGAGGCGCTTTCTAAAATAGCAGATGAACCTATAAAATTATTTTGTGCCGGACGTACTGATGCAGGTGTTCATGCTACCGGTCAGGTAGTGCACTTTGATACTAATGCGATACGTAGTGAAAAGGCATGGATACTGGGAACAAATACCCATTTACCTTCTTCAATTGCCGTTAATTGGGCGCTGCCCATTAGCGATGAATTTCATGCACGATTCAGCGCTATCTCTCGTCGTTATCGCTATATTATTTATAACAACAAAGTGCGCCCAGCCATTTTATCCTCGCGAGTGACCTGGCAATACCGTCCTTTGCAGGTTGAGTTAATGCAAGAAGCCGCCAACTATTTTCTTGGGGAGCACGATTTTAGTTCATTCAGATCGACTCGCTGTGAGGCTAAATCACCTATACGTCATATTTCCTTGCTAAAAATCACCCGGGAAAACGATTTTATTTTCATTGATATTCAAGCCAATGCCTTTCTGCATCACATGGTGCGCAATATTGCAGGCTTGTTAATGAAAATAGGCTCAGGGCACGAAAAACCCTCTTGGGCAGCCGAAGTCCTTAAGGCCAAGGATAGGAGGGCAGCGGCTGATACAGCTGCCGCAGCGGGGCTTTATCTCGTCCAGGTGGGTTATCCTGAGCCTTATTTATTCCCTCAATCCAGAGCCTTTTTTGCGTCATTGTAGCCCAGATTGAGCTTGTGAAAATTTGGGATTGTCGGCATGGATATTGAAATGCTCAATTCGGGCTACGAGTGATGGGTTAAAAAAGGCTATTCATGTGCTTAAATTGCCTCTATAATTTAGGACGTTTTGTTTTCAATTTATATAGCGGAATCTAAATGAGCTGGTTTAAAAAATTATTGCCTTCCCGTATACGCACCAATGCAATTACTAAAAAAGGCGTGCCTGAAGGTTTGTGGTCCAAGTGCGATAAGTGCGCTGCTGTATTATATCGTTCTGAGTTAGATCGCAATCTTTCCGTCTGTCCTAAGTGTCAATATCATATTCGAATTTCAGCTCGCAAACGCATAGAGTATTTTTTAGATCCTGGCATCCAAATAGAAATTGGTGAGGATGTTTTACCTGTCGATAAACTTAAATTTAGAGACTTAAAAAAATATAAAGACCGTTTAGCTGCCGCTCAAAAAGATACAGGTGAAAAAGAAGCTTTGATTGCTATGCGTGGAGAGCTGATGGGTATGCCTATCGTCATGGCTGCATTCGAGTATGGATTCATAGGCGGTTCTATGGGCGCAGTTGTTGGAGAGCGTTTTGTTCGTGCAGTGAATGTGTGTCTTGAGTTTAAAATTCCTTTCGTCTGTTTTTCAGCAAGTGGCGGTGCAAGAATGCAAGAAGCATTAATTTCATTAATGCAAATGGCAAAAACCAGTGCTGCGTTAGCGGAATTGTCTGCTCAGGGCATACCGTTTATTTCTGTGTTAACCGATCCAACCATGGGCGGTGTTTCAGCCAGCTTAGCAATGTTAGGCGATATTATTATTGGCGAGCCCAAAGCATTAATTGGTTTTGCAGGTCCGCGTGTCATAGAACAAACTGTTCGCGAAACGTTGCCAGAAGGTTTTCAACGCAGTGAGTTTTTATTGGAGCACGGTGCTATTGATATGATAGTGCCTCGTTCAGAAATGCGCACATGCATTGCCAGATTACTTGCAAAATTAACTCAGCAGAGTATAGTTTTTAATGAAAATCTAACATCAAGTACTAACTGATTTTAATAACCTATTGTAATAATCTTTAAGGAAATATCTTATGGAAAAGAAAGTATCGCGTAGAATAGCTGGGTCCCTAATCATTGTTGCTCTAGTTGTTATATTGCTACCATTATTTAATAGCGGTACTAATAAATCGCTTATTTCATCTGCTTCGATTCAAGCTCCAGCTTTCCCTGCTTCCACAGAAAATACAACTACTGTAGCAAGCAACGAAAGCCCTGTTATGCCAGAGTCTCAATCTTATAAAATCGTTAAAGATATTATGGCTGCAGATAAAAATCTTCCAGCTCTTGTTAGCGCAAATGAAACTCAGCCAGCAGTTATCACTACAGCTGAGCAAGCCATTCCAAGCGCCGCAAACAAAAAACCTGATGCCGTCGCTAAAGTAATACCTTCATCGCTAGATGCTAAACCAGAAGCTCAAGCTGTTTTAGCTAAAAATGCTAAACCAGAAGCTAAATCAGAAGCTAAAACTGTTTTAGCTAAAGACACTAAAAGTGCAGAAGCTGTGAAAGCAACTGCCGGCGAGAAAAAATCCGTTAATTTAGCTGCTCTGAAAAATCCAGCTTGGGTGGTTCAAATGGGTAGTTTTAGAAATAAAAATAATGCAGCACGTTTAACGAATGCATTGCGCTCTAAAGGATATAAAGCATTTACCTATGAAACTAAGAGTAACAATCAAGTGCGTGTTTATGTAGGTCCAGAATTGAAGAAAGTTGCTGCTGCAAATCTTGCGACTAAAATCAAAGAAGATATCAAATTAGAAGGTCTTGTTCTGACGTATAAACCTCTGGAAATATAGAGGCTCACTCATGATTATTCAGCAATCTTTTAAAATTCAAACCCCGGGAAGGGGAATGATAGAGGTTACTAAAGAGGTTGCTGAGATAGTCAAACAATCAGAAATTAGCATCGGTATTTGCAATGTTTTTCTTCATCATACCAGCGCTTCTATTGTTATTTGTGAAAATGACGACATTACTGTACAGCATGATTTAGAGCGTTTTTTTGGACATCTCATCTCTGATGGACACATGCTGTTTGAGCATGTTGCAGAAGGGCCTGATGATATGTCTGCGCATGTACGTAGTATCATGACTCAAAGTTCTTTGAGTATTCCTATCACCCAAAAAAAACTTGATCTAGGTCGTTGGCAAGGTATTTATTTATGGGAACATAGATTGAAAGCTCACGACAGAAAAATCACAGTGACACTGCAAGGCGAATAGTGTTATCACTCAGAGCACTAGGTGTAAGCTTTTACAAAAGCGCTAACACTTCTTTTTTCCCTGTAATAATATAGTATCTTAGCTATGATCTTTTTGATCTATGGGTTATTTATGCAAGGTCGTTTACGATCCATGCGAGGATTTACTTTAATTGAGCTGATGATCGCATTGGCTATCGTTGCTATTTCTGCTGCTATTGCTATTCCTACTTATATCAACTACAGCATTAGAGCCTATTATACGGAAATTGTACTTGCTGCTGAACCTTATAAATTGGGTGTCACTTTATGTTATCAATATACACTTACATTAACAGGATGCAGTGGCGGTAGTAATCAAGTACCGTCCAACACAACAACCGCAACCAGTACTATACGTCGTATTAGAACGACTAATGGTGTGATCACAGTCACACCCGCAATAACTCATGGAATAGTAAGAGCTGATACGTATATTCTTACTCCTACTATTGTGAATGCTAAATTAGTCTGGACAGCGAGCGGTGGCGGTGTCACAAAAGGGTATGTGAAATAAGGATTATAGACGCGTCACAAAATCATAAAATTTTGTTGTCCTTTATCATCACAAACTAGAACGCTTCCATGCTCATGCCAGGGGCCCAGCACGGTTCGTGTCGCTGGCTTTCCCTCTAGTAAAAATTCATGTACTGCAAGTCTGTGCGTATGCCCATGTATGAGATGCTGTACGGAATGTTTTTTCATGACGCGCTCAACTTCTGCTTGAGTCACATCCATAATCGCAGTATCAACTGTCTTAGTACGAGCTTTGCTGGCTGCTCGCATTCTTGCAGCCATTGCACGTCTTTTTTCTAAGGATTTCAGCAAAATTAATTTTTGAACTATCCACATTTTATATTTTTTTCGAGCGTTAAGATAAGCAATATCTGCGGTACAGAGTGTATCTCCATGCATTAAAAGAGTAGGGGTGCCATACAAATCGATTACGTGCTCATCGGGGAGTAAGGTACAGCCGGATAAGTGCATGAATTTTTTATTGAGCAGGAAGTCTCTGTTTCCCTGCATGATATAAATGGGCAACCCCCCGGTCACAGCATTCTTTAACGCATTAATTATGCTCAAATTGAAAGGGGATAAGTCATCATCTCCTATCCAAGTTTCGAAAAAATCTCCTAGTATATACAGAGCGTTAGCTTGTTTTGCCTCGTGAGCCAGAAATGTTAAAAAAATGTTGGCGATGTCCGGCCGGCTTTCTTCAAGATGTAGATCAGATATAAATAAAATGGTCATTGAGTACACGCTTTAAGTAAATAAATAGGGTTAAATTATTAACTAATTGAACTTATGAACTATACTAAACTATAAGGAGCATGATTATTTCCTAACATTATAGAGGGAAAGAGTGTCATGAAACTATTACTCAGTGCAACACCTGTTAGCTTGTGGCAGGAAGTTATTCACGAAGCAGAAAGCACCTGTCATGTGGCGTTACAGGAGGAGCTTGAAGCTTATTTGGTCCTGCTCTTGGTCCGCTATACAACCAAACCCGAATTAGCTCAAAACTTAATGGCCCCTAAATTTTTACAAGCCCTTGAATGTAATAGAAAAGAACGGGAGCTTGCCTTACAAGATGTAGGTGATAATTGTTTGTTGCTCTCTGGATTTTTCCCCGGTATAGCTGAAAAAAGACTGGTTAAAATTAGTTACTTTACCAATATTGGGCGCACAGCTTATGCCACAATTTCACACAAAAGTGATGATTTATTTTGCGCACTTTCAGACCAATTTATTGCCATGATGGACGTTTTACAGTCCGTACGCATGTATTCAGATCAGCACACGGATTTATTACCCCTGCAAGCCTATGAGCTATGGAATGAAACGGGCAGCCAGAGGGCTTTAAAGGCTTTAAAACAGTATACTCAAGCTACCCCCTTCAATGTGAGGAGTTTCCGCTAAGGTGTTGTAGCGTGGACAAAGGCGCACAGCGCCGTGTCCGCGAGGATTGCCATATCTTTCCCGGACTCGCTGCGCTTAGTCCGGGCTACTATAATTCTCTGGTCTTTTCCCTAGGTTATAAACTAAAATAAATCCGTATTGATAAATGGGGAAAGTTTCATGCGTTTAGTTTTACTCGGAAGTCCAGGTGCTGGCAAAGGCACTCAAGCAGCATTCATTAAAGAAAAATTCCATATCCCTCAAGTCTCTACTGGTGACATGTTACGTGCCGCAATAAAAGCGGGAACGCCTTTAGGTCTCGAAGTTAAAAAAATTGTTGATGAAGGCCGGTTAGTTTCAGATGACATTATGATTCGTTTAGTGAAAGAACGTATTCAGCAGCCCGATTGTGCACGCGGATTTTTGTTAGATGGCTTTCCTCGCACTATTCCACAAGCTGAAGCTTTGCGCGAAAATGATATTCATTTAGATTATGTCATTGAAATTTATGTTCCAGAAGATGAGCTGATTAAACGTTTAAGTGGACGTAGAATTCATCCTGCTTCAGGCCGTATCTATCACAATCTTTATAGCCCACCCCAAAAATTAGATCATGATGATGTCACTGGCGAACCATTGATACAAAGGCCAGACGATCATGAAGAGACAGTTAAAAAACGCATAGCCATTTATCACCAGCAAACAGAACCTTTAATCAAATATTATAGTAATGCTAGCTCTGAAGGTCCTCGCTATATTCATGTAGAAGGCGTTGGAACGCCAGAAGAAATTCGCGAGAAAATTTTCATTTCCATTCAAGATAACAATATCGCCCGTACTGTATAATCATACAAGGATGTATTATGCGTTTAATTTTAATATTATTAAGTTTAAGTTTAAGTACGATAATCCAAGCTCACAATGCTGCCAGCCCAGTTGGTTCTTGGATCACCATAGATGACGTAACAGGCAAACAAAAAAGTATTATTAAAATTACAGAGAATTCTGACCATGCTTTAGTAGGGAAAATTATTAAAACATTCCCTACACCGGGTGAAATACCTCTGAAAATATGCAGTGCATGTACGGATGAAAAGCATAATCAACCTATACTCGGAATGATTGTACTCACTGGGCTCAAAGAAAAAGATAACCAGTGGGATGGGGGTAGAATTTTAGATCCTCGCAATGGAAAGTATTATAAATGCTTCATGCAAGTGATGGATGACGGCAAGAAATTAAAAGTTCGCGGCTATATTGGATTTTCATTGCTAGGCCGCACCCAAATATGGATACGTGCAAACAGCGGCTAGTCACAGACCTCAAAAATCAATTAATATTATTGGAGTGTTAAATATGGAAGAAGAAAAAGAGGCGATTGATCATACTATTGAAATAGAATCTTCAGTTGATCCAGAAGATATAGATGCATTAGTTGCAGAGCTTGATGAAGAAAATAAGCTGCTGAAAAAGAAATTAGACGTCGCGGAACAACAAAATCAAAAAATTACAAATGAATTAAATGCGTTAAAAATATCTCACAGTCAGCTTTCAAAAGAAAACGCTGCGTTAAAATTGAGGGTAAATCACATGGCATCGAATCTTGATGATGCAGTGCAAGAGTGTGAAGTGATGGAGAAAAACGCTGAACAACAGCCTGTCATGAAAATGGCTTTGCAATTTAAAAAAGCCTTTTTTGATTGCATGAAATGGACTTCAAAAAAAACTATGCCTGCCGCTGCAGTTGATAATACGGCTGTCAGTTCTTCAATCAAATCACATAACCCTTAATACCTTTATTCATGTTTTGCCTCTACTAACACAGAGGCAAATAACTCAAAATAATAAGCCATAGAATGGCAAGGCAGGAATGAATCTGTGAATAATAATCATGACAATGCAATTTCAGAACATATTGATATTGATGTAGATTCTGCATTAGAAAATCAACATGAAGAACATGAGTTAAGTACAGAAGAATTTATTGCACTGCTTGAAGCGCATTCAAAAACATACATTCAAAAAATAAAATCAACTATAGCAACAACGAATAGTTTGCTGCTGCCTTTTTTATTTGCTAACGCTATCCCTATTTTTTTTCAGGCCAAGAAAGAAGTAGAAGAGAATTTAATTTCAAATCCTTACTATCTTTTTTCTCCCAAAATAAAGCAAGCGTTAGCCTATGATTTAGCGACAGCGAATGCAGAAGCGTCAGCGCTAACAACGACATTGGTATTATCAAGTATAGCAATGCTAACTTTTTCGATTCCTTACCATATAAAAAAATATTATGACGTGAGAAAAGAATCCAATACATTAATTAACACGCTTAATATAAAAAAGTATTCCGATTTAATGCGCATTAAAATGTTATCGATAAAGCGTGATAAATTAAATGAATTAACTGCTGCTATTGTTCAGCATGGCAAAACCGAGAATCTCTCAGCAATTTTAGATCACCCACTTTCTTTTTATGAAAAATTAGAGTGGTATAATACAGAGGTAAGCAAATACATTAACCCTATTACCATGCTTGCTTTCATTCCTGGTTTTATTGTTATGTATAATGCGACCAATGATTTTAAGGAAGATTGGCAATGTGATATTTCACCTTTTCTTTCGTATTTTTCAGATAAATGCAAAGTGCTGGAACAGTATAGTGCTATGTCGGCTATCACATATTTATGGGACATAGTCTCAGTCACGTGGTTGTCTTTGCATACACTGGCAACAACTGCAAGAGTACTCAGTATTCCATTTAAAACATTTCGAGAATTCATTTACAAACTTCATGCGCCTTTTGAAAAATGGTCTAATGATAAAGAACGATGGTTGTATAAAGATCTTATTGAAGAGGTTGTTTCAAGATTTTTAATTTTTGCTGCAGTTTATGCGACTTACAGGGCTGTGAATCTTGTTGATCGATTTGCGTTAGAAACAAATTGTGAAACATTTCCTTCTTTTTTTACATCACTCAATTCGCATAATGGCAATTCTGACTGCACGACAGCAGAAAAGAGTATGACAGTATCGGGTGTTATCGTAATTTTAGAATTTTTAACATTCTACCCCTTGTATATATCATCAAAATTACTCAGTTCGTTTTTCTGGGCTATATCAGAAAAATGCTTTAAGGAACCGTTAATCAGCAGAGAAACCGCTAAAAAAATGCTGCAAAAATTCCAATCCATCAATTCTAGGAATAGCGCTGCTGCTATGATAGGCACTTTGATAGTAGGTATACCCGCATTTATTATGTCGCGCGAATTTGAAGATAATATGTTGAAAGAAGGTCTTGTTAAAAACATCGATTTAAGAGGAACAACTATTCCAATAACAATTCATGAAGCTTGTCCATCTTATGGAGCCATTAGTTTATATTTTTATAACTTGTTACATAAAGTTGTTGATTGTGATCCAGCGTTTTGGCGTAGAGCCCAAAGTGCTTTCATAGCGCCATACTGGTTAACAGTCAGTGTGACTGCAGCCACTTTTTATTTGCTAAGCGAAGGAATTTTTGAGTTTGATGCACTCATTAAATATTGTAAAAATAAAATTAATGCTATAACTAGCACGCAAGATCATGAAGAAAATAATAGAAATAATTTATTTTCTCCTAAGCATAATTCTCGTCCAGCATTAAAATTAAATTTAGATGAGATTGAAAATAAAAAAGATATTCCCTTGCTTGAAGGAGAAGAGGATTCGCCTAAACATAAATCATCCTATGGCTGCTTAAGTAGAATAATGAATCGTTTTTTTAAACCTGCTGAATCAAAGCCTAAAGTGACTTCAGATTTAACTATTTCCTATCAACCGTAAACGTCTCTTCACTATAAGGTTCATTGTGGATCAAAATATTAATACACCCTACGCAAATTTAGATCCCACACTCATATTAGACGCTATAGAAAGCGTATCGTATCAATGCACAGGAAGTTTGTTTGCATTAAATAGTTTTGAAAATAGAGTCTATCAAATTGGTATTGAAGATAGTGCTCCTGTGATTGTTAAATTTTATCGTCCTAACCGTTGGTCAGATGAAACCATACTTGAAGAACATGCTTTTTCTGCAGAGCTTGCTGAGCATGAAATTCCTGTTGTTGCGCCTTTAGCTATTGCTAATGGAGAAACGCTGCATCATTTTAAAGGTTTTCGTTTTGCAGTTTTCCCTAGAATGGGGGGCAGAGCATTAGAGTTAGATAACTTAGATAATTTAGAATGGATGGGCAGATTTATAGGACGTTTACATGCAGTAGGTGCTTGTAAGCCCTTTACGCATCGTATCGAATTGAATTCGCAAACCTATGGTCATGACGCTTTCAAATTTTTGAACGATAATAATTTTATTCCGCCTGCGCTTAAAATGAATTTTACCGAAGTTGTTACAAGTGCATTAATGAAGGTAGAAGAGATTTTTCATCATGTAGGTAAAATTAATTATTTACGTTTGCATGGAGATTGTCATGCAGGTAATGTTTTATGGAATGACACAGGGCCTCGTATCGTTGATCTAGACGATTGTTTAACTGGACCTGCTATTCAAGATATATGGATGCTTTTGTCTGGTGATACAGATGAACAAGTGACCCAACAGCTAAATAGAATTTTAGACGGTTATGAAGAATTTCATGATTTCAACTACCGTGAAATTCATTTAATCGAAGCCTTAAGAACTTTACGTTTGTTACATTATTCAGCTTGGCTGGCTAAACGTTGGGAAGATCCCGCTTTTCCCCTAAATTTTCCTTGGTTTAATACCTCGGCTTATTGGCAAGAGTTATTAGAAGATTTAAAAGAGCAGGATATGTTGCTGGAAAAAGTACTTTTAAAACTTTCTTTATTATAACGTTGTCATTTACGATTTTAAACTCTGAAATCCCTTCTCTCGCCGCGCTTTTTGCGGTGGGAGAAGGTGCCCAAAGGGCGGATGAGGGTTTTGACGTGATATGATTTTTTCTGGTTATTTTCTGTATTATTAATAATACCTTGCATTTTATTTAAGCAAGCTTTATGCTTCTTGATAAGTTTAATCCATCGAGGAGTAATTTATGAGCTGGTCACGTATTGCAAAATCCTTATCTACCGCTGAATCAGTGACTGTGAGCGCAATATGTGTGTTTATCCATATTTCGGCTTATATCGATAGAGAAAAAGAATATGATGAAAATATGCAAGATGATTTTAATTTAACATTGATGTCAGAAGTCATAGCATCCTTGCATACCTTAGGCACATTATTAAAAATCCTTGATAATCATAACCGTGCGGGTGTGAGCGTACAGCAAACACGCTATAAAGCTATAACAGCGGGTTCTGTCGTTGGCTCTCTGGCCTCATTAACAACCGCTTGGGCTACTTCACATTCTCAAGTGAGCTTGGGTTGCAGCATAGCGAATGCAGGTTGTAATTTTTTTAGCCGATTATCTTCGGCGGTTTATAAGCATGCTGTACATAATGAATCTCTGGTTGATTTTGATAGCGTAGCGCATAATTCTTCAGATCCTGCTCATTTGGGTTCAGATTATCATGACCTTCCTTCACCCACCGCATCACAAGTATAGAATTTCAGCATAATATTGTCTTAATATTTTATTGATATATTATTCACATGTAGCCCGGATTTTCGTAACGTTAAATCGGGGTTACATACCTTAAAATAATATTAGTTCGGTATATATTAATGCCAAAAAATCAAAATCTACTCACTACAGAATCACGCATTATTGAAAAAACTATCATTGCTAATCATGCTGATGAACACAGTGTTGATATACTGAATGAAGAAATAAATGAAGGTGATGAAGATATTCCAAAACCTGATTTTAAGGCACGATTTTTTTCATGGTTTAAACCTTCTAATTTGCCATTACGTTTATCAGATACCGCAGCATTTTCCATTCTTTACGATACTGTCACTTCAATACTTTGTGTGTCAACAGAAGTCAATACACTTTTATCCAAAGGAATTCCTGCTATTATAAATGGCTCGTTTTCAATTGCTCCCACCTTATTGCCATTTTTACCTAACACAATTAATTTAGTTTACAAAATGGATGATAGCAAAGAAGAGGAGAGTGAATCAGATAAGCTAGAGAAAAAGTTTGAGCGTATGCAAGATGCACTGAATCATTTAATAAGTGCTGAAAATGAAAATATAAATGAATTACAAATTAAATTTAATGAGATACAGCGTTTCACTAAAAAACTATTAACTGATTTGAGAGAATATAAAGAAGGCGGGAAATCTGGTTTGTATGACAACTTTATTAATACTATTTATTTGCTCACACGTGCAGTAGGCGGAGCGTTAATTATTTTAAAAGCTTGTAATGCAGAAAGTGAAGAGACGAATAATCGTATAGATGAAATTAATAAATGGTTGAGTGTAGTATCTAACACAGCCTATCTCGCTTACATGTTTGCGCACTACATTCCTAAACCCAATTGCTTTGCTTTTTTTAAAAAGAAAAAGTCAGAAGAAATCATTTTAAAAGAAAATATTATTAATAATACTGAAAATTTAGCTACCGATACTAACGGATTACATTCATCACTCTTAAAAAATGAAATTTAATTATTCATACCGTACTTAAGTATGAGTTAAGGCTTAGCTTTGAAGTTGAAAGTTCTTCTGAGGCTTCATCTTTTCTCTCATATGGTTTTTTATCATCAGCACTTGCTTGTTATCTTCCTCTTGCATATGCACCTCCTCATTAAGAATTGTATAAAGATACACTACTTTGAATATTCTGTATAATTTTTACCTAATCAGATTAACTTAATATTTCACAATATTATTCAATAGGCTAGCTACCTTTTTTCATGAATTAGATAAGCTGAGTACAGATAGTTAACCTGAAAGAAATATCTAATGGTAAAATAAGCTATAACAAGCTATTGGGGGAATATCTTATGAAAAGTAAGTTTTTCTCGATTTTTGTAGTCGCATCCTTTGTGACTTTTTGCATGATAGCTACAAGTGCACGTGCAGAATTTTACACAGATTACTTACCGCAAGATAACTGCGGACAATGTTACTCAGCAAGGCCGCATTGCTCACACTCATGCTATGCTAAAAAGCATAAATATAAGCAGCACAGACATTATAGACATTCATGTCATCGATACGTAAACCCTTGCAATCGTGGTTATCACAGACCTAGTTCATATCATATTTCAGTTACCTATGTATGCAGCAGTGCTTATCGTGTCAATTGTTGCAATCAGGGATGTGGTAGTAATAATTGCTGTGAATACAGACGTACTTATGAACCAGGCTATAACCAATGGCATTATGAACCTGACTTAGATATGTCAACACAAGATGATGTATATGATACCTATTAACATCAGCTTAGGGTGGATTAAGGTCTTGGTGGGCCTAATCCACTCTAGGGTACATAGTTAATAAGGAGAGTAAAGTGGCAGTTAAAAAAATAAATAAATTACCGACAGTAAGAACTTTTTTATTGCACCTATCACGTAATTTGTTAATGGGTTTGTTTTTTATTGCAGTTGCATTATTCGTAGGAATGTTAGGCTATCATTCATTACAAGAGATGTCCTGGGCAGATGCTTTTATTAATGCTTCTATGATTTTATCAGGCATGGGGCCTGTCACAACGATGACATCAACTGCAGGAAAAATATTTGCTGGATGTTATGCATTATTTAGTGGGCTAGCGTTTATTGCAATTATGGCTTTAATTTTTGCTCCTATCATACATCGATTTTTTCATAAAATTCATTTAAAAGGTTAACTTAGCTAATTTACAAATTAACAATTAATAGTAATCCCCGGCATGTCGTCCCGGATCGCGCGCCGTGATAGCCCAGTTATATTCTCAAGTTAAGTGGACGGCGCTTGTCCGGGACGACATGCCTGAAATTTTTGAGAAGTTACTTTAGCTATTTAAAACGTCCATCGCGATGGACGTTTCTTTGAAACATCACATGCTGCAAAATAGGTGACTCTAGGTGGTTTTTTTCCTAGATGAAACAGTGCAGCGCGTTCTTGAACTTTTACATCTGACACGGATACGTGTTCATTCAAACGTAAATGTTCTACCCATGATTCAGACATAAAATATTCTATATAACGCCCAGGAATTTCTGCATCTTTAAATAACTTCCAAAAAAATGCGCCTTCACGTAAACGAATGCGACGCATTTTTCGCATCACTTTTATAAATGCGGGTAGTTCATCTAATGAAATTCTATATTCCACACTCACCATGATAGGCCCTTGTTCATTATCTAATTCTTCTAATGAGATAGGGGCATGTAGATCAGATGGTGAGGGAGTATGATCTATATTTTTAATTTTTTCTAAGGAATAGATTTGCGTTGCAAACGTGCTGACTATGAGTCCTATGGATGCAATAAATAAAGCCCAGGAGATAGAAAAGTGTGTTGCGAAAAGTCCCCAGACCATACTGCCCACTGCCATACTTCCATATTGAACCATTAAATAAATGGATAACGCTCTCCCTCTAATCCATGAAGGAATAGCTTGTTGTGCTGCTGTGATAAGAATAGATGACACTATCATCCATGAAAATCCCGTTAAAATCATAGCAAAACATGCAATATAATAATCTTTAGTTAAAGAGAGTATAAGAGTACCTATTGCAAAAATGATAAAACCGATTTGTATTAATTGATCTGAACTGAATTTCGCATTAATACGTTGCGAAAAAACAGTACCTACTACAGCTCCAACACCAAAAAGTGTAAATAGCGAACCATATCCAGCTGCACTTCTTTCTAATGTCACTCTAGCGACTAAAGGAAGCAACGCCCAAATCACACTGGCAAAAAACATAAATGCAGCAACACGAATTAAAACATTATGCAGTACGGGTGATGCATAAACATAACGTATTCCAGTGCTAACAGCGCTAGCAAATCGTTCTGCTGGTAAAGTAGATTCCTCACGTTGTCTATGCCATAACAGTAAAGAAATGATGATGCCCAAAAAGGATAACGTATTAATTGCAAATACAGCTGCAGATCCTGCGTAAATGATAATAACACCGGCAATAGCAGGGCCCACTGAACGAGAAACGCCAGAACTAACGCTATTCAGGCTAATTGCGCCCATCAATGCTTTTGCTGGAACTAATTCAGGAATTGTTGCTTGCCAACTTGGCGCACTCAGAGCAGCTGTTGCACCTAAACAAAATGTTAACAGCAGCAATATTTGCGGAGTCACTAAGTCAAAATAAGTTACAAAAGTTAATACCCCTGCTATACACATCATTATAGTTTGCAGTACGAGTAGATAACGGCGCCTATCCACTATGTCAGCTAACGCGCCTGCAGGTAAGGCTAATAAGAAAAGGGAGGATGCTGTGGTCACTTGAACTAATGCAACAATGAAAGGGTCACTTGATAAGGATGTCATTAACCAAGCAGCACCCACATCATTCATAAATGTTCCGATGTTGGATACTAGCGTTGCAAACCATAACATTCTAAAAACAGGGTATTGCAGTGGTACCCATGGAGAGTAATCAGCAGTTCTGCTTTTCATTTATTTCCCTTCATTGAAGGTTAATAACTACAGTATATCTCAATTATTCAATTTATTATAATTGCACTAATATAAAATTAATCATGTTTATTGATTCAGGTTTAAAAAAATACTGATACTGTTGCTGATAACACTGTTGACGCTGTTCTGATACACTTATATAAAGTTTATGAAGGAATTTACCCATGACGAATTTCACATCCGATACCGAACATCCTGTTATTATTCCCAGCAACAAAGTTCATCTCGATGGATTATTGCATATTCCACAAGGCGCGAAAGGTTTAGTGCTATTTGTGCATGGCAGTGGCAGCAGTCGATTTAGCACGCGCAATCAGCATGTAGCGAAAGTGTTAAATCAAGCTAAGCTTGCAACACTACTCTTTGATTTATTGACGCCGGAAGAAGAAGAGATTGATGACCAAACACGAGAGTTACGTTTTGATATTGAATTCCTTGCATCACGTTTAATTGATACTACACATTGGTGCTTAAAACAATTGGTCACACATGATTTAAAGTTAGGATATTTCGGTGCAAGTACAGGTGGCGGCGCAGCTCTTGTTGCAGCTGCAAAAGAATCAATAACTGTCAAAGCTGTGGTATCGCGAGGTGGCAGACCTGATTTGGCAGGTGTATCTTTGTCTCATGTGCAAGCACCTACATTGCTCATTGTGGGTGGTAATGATGAAGCTGTGATAGAAATGAATGAATCAGCCATGTCAAAAATGCATTGTGTTAAAGAGTTGGAAATTATTCCTGGCGCCACACATCTTTTCGAAGAACCTGGAACATTGGATGAAGTTGCACGGTTGGCAAAAGCGTGGTTTGTGAAATATTTAGGGGAGTGATTCAAAAATCCCCCTCTCTTCCCATGATATGGGAGGAGAGGAGGGTTATAATTTCATTCTTAAGCAACACTGATAGTGATAGATGGCGGCCCTGGGAATACAGCACATGTTCCCACACCCGTTGGCGTAAACATCATCGCATTCGTTACGTTAATCTTAATACTCGTGGTAGGAGCTACGTCATTTGTCACTGTAAAATTAACAGGGACTATGCCTTGTAACGAATTACCTAAATCGGTATAGCCCGATGGTAATGTTACAGCAGAACCTGATGGTACAGTTGTTGTTTCAAGTTGCGGTGTTGCACCATCTGTTGAACCCAAATAAGCCACGCTAACGCTGTTATCACCAAGAGGGTTGTTAAGAGCAACAGCGGGTGTCACAGTTCTGCAGGGTGATCCATTTCCTAGGTTTCCATTAGAAGCCCCATTCAATTGCATTGTTTTTGAAACATTAAAACGAATTTGATCATACGTTCCTGACGGTAAAGTGCCTGTTGAACTTAATAGACCAGCATTGCCATTAGGTGGAACAGATGCAATATCAAATTGACCAGCATCACTCGCATAAGGGATAAACGTGCCTGCAGGATCACCTACTTTATGAAATGCGACATTACTCACGTTAACTAAATATTGAGTGGGTGTTGCATTTCCTGCAAATGTTGCTGCATAACTGGTGCTGGCTATGCATAAGCCAGACGCTAACAATGCGCTCATTCGTAATATTTTATTGACTTTCATTGTTAATTCCCTCTACCAATATTGATTCCAGGAGCTACAGGTGTGATTGCGCTTGATTTTTCAACTACGACATTGTTGTTACGAATAACTTTTTGCAGACGCATATTTTCAAGATTTTGTGCTGCAAACGTGCTGTGATCATGTGGTGTAGTTGCGCTGTTTTCGATAAATGCTGCGGATCCTAAATAGTAATTCAATTTAAGAAATGCTTGCGTATGTTTATCATTATCGTAAGCTACGCCACCGTCAATTTCTAATTGTCTTGCAGGAAATGCGCGGAAACCGAGTGAACCACCATTGATATCGGACTTTGTTTTACCGTTCCAGTGATAACCCAGTGCTGTAAAGCGCATCCATGAAGCGTAAGGCATAGGTGTTTCAATGCCAGCATCAACACCGCTTAATGCACGTTCATAATCTGTTATATTGCCTACGGTACCGACTCTCTTTTTTCCGCTAACCGCATCGTAATAGTTAGCACGCGCGGTCACGAAAGGAGTGAATAATTCACCGCCCAGCCCTACACGTTGATGACCGTAATGAAAGGTTTGGTCATAAAACGTATTTATGCCCCACATTAATTGTTTATCATCTCTTAAATATCGATAACCTAGACCTAAGTTTCCAGTACCAGTGCCGCTGAGATAAGAAGCGCGACCCTGCCAAAATAAGGTATGCAAGTTAGTTTCAAACAGAGGTTGTATGGTTTCAACACCAGTGATGGGTACGTGTTTAGTCTGGATATCATAAGTGACATCAGTACGAGTGGCCCAATCAGGTTTGTTTGTTGAGTTGAATGCTTTATTGAAAAATGTGTCAGCCATTTGCTTTGATACATCAATTGCTTGTTGAGTTGATGTATGAGTAGCATGAGCTAATGCTTGGCATGTAACGGCAATACTTGCAGCAAATATTAAAGTACGTTTAGTACGCTTTCCTAGCATGACTTTCTCCTTGTCTTACTAAATGTAAGTAAATGATAATTTATAATCATTCAATTATCCATCTTATTTTTTCAAGATGAATTGTGATATGGTTATGAATACCATGGAAGGAGGGCTCTCATGCATCATGACATAAATCAAAAGTTAGTTGACGTGTTAAATGAGGCTGTAGAACCTCTTACTGACAATGAAAATAAATATGCTTCACTCTTAGATAAAATAGGCGATGCACGCTTTGTTTTAATAGGCGAAGAGAGTCATGGAACACACGAATTCTATCAAGCACGCGCGGAAATAACCCAACAATTAATCATGAAAAAAGGCTTTATGGCTGTTGCTATCGAAGGTGACTGGCCAGATGCTTATCGCATACACCGATATTTACAAGGTGTAGGCGATAAAAGTGATTGGAAAGAATCTTTATCTGAATTCAAACGATTTCCAACTTGGATGTGGCGTAACACAACCTTAACGCCATTTTTTCAATGGCTGCGTACCTACAATGATGAGCTCGTATCTCCTGCGCAAAAAATTGGTTTTTATGGTTTGGATTTATATAGTTTAAACAGTTCTATGCAAGCAGTTATCAATTATTTAGCGACAGTCGATCCAGAAGCTGCAGAGCGTGCTCGCAAACGATATGCGTGCTTCGATCATTTAGGCGGTGATCCTCAAACCTATGGTTATTTAATTAATGAAGGTTTAAAACAGCCCTGCATTAATGAAGCCATAGAACAAGTACTGGATCTTCAACATCATGCATTTGAATACGTACATCATGATGCAATAGCAGGTGATGAATTTTTTTATGCTGCGCAAAATGCTCGTTTAGTAGAGGATGCTGAAAACTATTATCGTTCTATGTTTGAAGGAAGAGTGTCGTCGTGGAATATACGTGACACACATATGCTAAAAACATTAAATACACTAGCTGATCATTTAGAAAAAAAGTTCGGCAAGCCTGCAAAAATTGTTGTTTGGGCACACAATTCACATGTAGGTGATGCACGTGCAACAGAGATGGGCGCAGGAGGAGAGGTCAATATAGGGCAGTTAGTGCGAGAACATCATGGTGACATGGAGACTTTTTTATTGGGTTTTTCAACAAATCATGGTTCTGTGACAGCTGCTTATGATTGGGGCGCTCCCGCACAGCATAAATTAGTTAATCCTGGTTTAGCTGGCAGTTATGAAGAATTGTTTCATCATGTGAAATATAAAAATTTTTTGTTAGATTTGAAAAACCATGAAAAACTAGATCACTACTTTAGTCTCCCTCGTTTACAACGTGCCATAGGTGTTATTTATCGTCCTGATACAGAACGCATGAGTCATTATTTTTTTACTCATTTAACCTATCAATTCGATTGTATTATTCATTTTGATAAAACAACAGCATTGCAACCATTAGATATAAATCCTGAATGGGAGTTAGAAAACCCACGCTAGAGAGGGCACTATGGAAAAGTATTTTGATCGCACTGAAGCTGGAAAAGTATTAGCAGAAGCACTCAAACCTTATGTAAAAAATGCAAACGCTATTGTCTTAGCGCTACCACGCGGTGGTGTTCCAGTCGCATATGAAATCGCAAAAAAATTAGCAATTCCATTAGATGTTTTCATCGTGAGAAAATTAGGTGTGCCTGAACAAGAAGAGCTAGCGATGGGTGCGATTGCATCAGGTGAAACCGTTGTATTTAACAATGAAATAATAAAGTTACTCAATATTTCTAAAGCAGATATAGATCATGTTATTCAATCAGAAAAACGGGAATTAAAAAGACGTGAATTGGCTTATCGTGATGATAGACCTTTTCCTTCATTGGCTGATAAATTAATTATTCTCGTCGATGATGGTATTGCAACAGGCGCGACGATGAAAGCTGCAATTAAAGCCTTGCGTTTACAAAAACCAGCCAGCATTATAATGGCAGTACCTGTTGCTGCAAATGCAACCTGTGAAGAAATAGCAGGCATGGTCGATGGAATTGTTTGCCCGCTTAGACCCATTAATTTTTATGCGGTTGGCGCTTGGTATGAGAACTTTTCACAAACCAGCGATGATGAAGTCACTGAGTTGCTTGCAAAAGCCAATAAAGAGGCTTTGTAGGAATGAATGGGGTAGACCCCGCGGACACGGCGCTGCACGCCTTTGTCCACGCTACAAATAATATGGGTGCTAATCGCTTTTTGTAGCCCGGACAAAGCGTAGCGTGTCCGGGAATGAATGCGACAGACCCCGTGGTTAAAAAAATTAAATTCTTGCAGAGGTAAAAATGAAATACCTAGTTAACCTCAAAGACATAAATAACTCTGATGTGAATAGAGTCGGCGGAAAAAACGCGTCTACCGGTGAAATGATTCAGCATTTATCGAAAAAAGGAATTACTATTCCCGGTGGTTACGCAACAACCGCAGAAGCCTACAGAAAATTTCTAGCGCAAAATGGATTAGATAAAAAAATATTTTCTCTATTAGCTACATTGAAAACCCACAATATGAGTTCATTGAATAAAATCAGCAGCCAAATTCGCCGTTGGATAGTTGCAACACCTTTTTTTCCTGAATTTGAAAATGAAATTATTTCAGCCTATGCAAGAATGAAAAATGCAACTGTTGCAGTGCGTTCTTCTGCAACGGCTGAAGATTTAGCAACAGCATCATTTGCCGGCGCACAAGAAACATTTTTAAATGTGAAAGGAATTCAAAAACTTTTACAGTCTATTAAACTTGTTTATGCATCTCTTTTTACTAGCCGTGCCATTGCTTACAGGTATGATCAAGGTTTTGATCATACAAAAGTAGCTTTATCCGTGGGCATACAACCCATGGTAAGGAGTGACAAAGGTGCAAGCGGTGTTATTTTTACATTGGATACAGAGTCAGGTTTCGATCAAGTTGTTATAATCACTGCATCCTATGGATTAGGTGAAGCGATAGTACAGGGACAAGTGAGTCCAGATGAATTCGTCGTTTATAAACCTCTCGTTGAAAAAAATCAATTTTCAATATTGCAGCGTCACTTAGGTGAAAAAGCTGTTAAAATGGTTTACACCAATAATAAAAATTCTAATACATTTATAAAAACAGTTTCAGTAAAAGAAAAAGATCGATTGAAGTTTTGTATAAACGATAAAGATGTTCAGACACTTGCAAAACAAGCCTTAATCATAGAAAACCATTACGGTAAACCCATGGATATAGAGTGGGGTAAAGATGGTATAACAGGTGAGCTCGTTATCTTACAAGCAAGACCTGAAACCGTAAAAAGTCAAATTCAAAATAATCAAGAAATCGAACGTTATTGTTTATCCAAAAAAGGAAAAATTCTTGTAGAAGGCCAAAGCGTAGGCCAACGAATTGGCAGCGGTGTTGCGCGTGTCATATTAGATGCGAAAAAAATAAATGCTTTAAAGCCAGGCGAAATATTAGTAACAGATATGACAGATCCCGATTGGGAACCGATTATGAAAACCGCTGCTGCGATTATTACAAATCGCGGTGGACGTACCTGTCATGCTGCGATAGTTGCACGTGAATTAGGTATCCCTGCTATAGTAGGTTGTGCTGATGCAACAAAACGTATTAAACAAAATCAAAAAATTACCGTATCATGCGCTGATGGCCATACTGGTTATGTTTATGAAGGTTTGATTCCATTTAAAGTTAATAAAATTTCTATTAAGAATTTACCTAAACTGCCTTTAAATCTTTGCGTTAACATGGGTAATCCAGAAAAAGCCTTTGCCGCTCGTTTTTTACCGAATGACGGGGTAGGACTGGCACGATTAGAATTTATTATTGGTGGTATAGGGTTGCATCCAACTGCTTTATTACAATTAAACAAGTTACCCAAAAAACTGAAGCAGCAGATTATTCAAAAAACATCTGCTTATAAAAATCCGTTAGAATTTTATATTGAAAAACTGCGTGAAGGCATTTCTATGATCGCAGCGGCGTTTTTTCCTAAGCAAGTTATTTTTAGGTTTTCAGATTTTAAAACAAATGAATATGCTAATTTGTTGGGTGGTAATTTATTTGAACCCAAAGAAGAAAATCCTATGTTAGGATTTCGTGGTGCATCACGTTACAAAGATCCGCTATTTCAAAAAAGTTTTGAATTAGAATGCAAAGCATTTAAACGTGTGCGCGATGAAATGCATTTAACAAACGCACAGCTCATGATTCCATTTGTACGTACTGTTGAAGAGCTGCAAGAAGTCATTAATCTAATCGAAAAATATGGATTGAAACGCGGAAAAAATGATTTAAAAATTTATATGATGTGTGAAATCCCATCCAACGTATTGCTCGCTGAAAAATTTTTAAAGTATGTTGATGGTTTCTCTATAGGATCAAATGATTTAACCCAATTAGTATTGGGATTGGATAGAGATTCTAGTATAGTGGCACCCTTATTTGATGAACGTAATGAAGCAGTGAAGATGATGTTGCATCAAGCCATTAAAATATGTAATCAAGAAAAAAAATATATAGGGATTTGTGGCCAAGCGCCATCAGATCATCCTGATCTTGCAGAATGGTTAATGCATGAAGGCATACAAAGTATGTCGCTTAATTCGGATTCTATTATTGGAACCTGGTTGGCGTTAGCTAAAAAATTATGACTATTCCCTTCCCCATTTGTTAACATGTAGGGTGGGTTAGGTGCGCTTTTTGCACCGTAACCCACCAATCACTAGCGTTCGCAGTATTTTATTTGGTGGGTTACGGCAAAAAGCGCCTAAGCCACCCTACATTAGCGAAGCAATAAAGAGTCTTAATCATGTCAAAAATAAAAAATAACAGACATAATTTTTTTTTCATTATGCTATTTATTCTTAGCATAAATTACGCCGAAGCACGTACTGTTTCTACTATTGTCCAACCTATAGGAACTAACGTACAAAACTGGGATCCTGCACTTGTTAATCAATATTTAGAAAAATGGGATTCGAATATCATACCCGGCGTCACAGATCCTTTTGACACACATTATGGCGTTACTGAAATTCAACCCACTCAATCTATGCGTTTTGTTAGGGTCTATACTGAGCCTAATTCAGGGCCGCTAGGCTCTTTTATTGTGCGTGCTTCAACGATACGCAATCTCACACCACAACAAATCCGTGATGTTCTTGCCTTACCTGACGTACCGCAAAAACTCGTTTATGTCAGAGTGCCTGCGGGAGCCCAGTATGGACTATGGACGGGTATTGCTGGACCCATCATGTCACCAGGATATGAATGGGGTAATGGTGGAGGAGAACAAATAAAAATAATTGGCAAAGAAACCAACTCTAATCCCCCTGCAGATCCAGCACGTTTTGCAGATTATAGTAGATTACCTGCAGACAGTTATATGAATGCGCAATTTATTGGAAATAATGCGCTTAGCTATTATCAATCTGTGAATAGCGGCAATGCGAGCGAAGTTGCACAATATCTCGATAGTCATCTCCCTCAGCCTTATAGTGACATGGAAGATATTTATGCCACATTAGATTACATTAATGCAGATGGACCACCAGAACTGGCTGTGGCTTTAAATCAAATCAGCCCCATAAACTTTGACAGCTATTCTACTGTTGCTTTCCGTAATGATTTACTTTTTGAAAATATTTTATTTGCGCACACTCAAACATCAATATCGCAACCCACTAAAAAATGTTTTGCATCCTGGGCAAATTTGTCTGGTGAGCAAGGTGATCAAACCGTGGGAATTAAACATATAGGTTTCTATTATCAAACAGGTGTATTAACGGCTGGTCTTGATTGTCAGGTGTTACCTAATGTAAAAATGGGTGCCGCTGCTGCTTATGTGAGAGATCACATAGGATGGAATATAAGCGCAGGCAATGCCAATATGAATAATGCAAAATTAGGTATTTATTCTATCTATTCCGTATCAGATTATTTTTTTAATACTGCAATAACGGGTGGTTATGGATGGAGTTCAGCTCAGCGTAATCTTAATTTTGCAGGTGATGGTATAGCTGTTTTATCTGGATTAGTTACCGATACTTTAAATGTATATCGTAATGCATCGAGTCATCAAACGGGACAGAACCTAGGTTTATATTTATCTAACGGAAAAAATTTCCAATTTAACGAATGGAATTTAATGCCTACAGCACAAGTCTCTTATTTTTATTCTAGACAAGATGCTTTCAATGAAAGCGGGGCAGATGACCTTAACTTAAACGTGCAAAATTTCAATGCTCAAACGATACGTACACAATTAGCTATATTGCTAGGTAAAAGATTTGTTACGCAGAAAGGTTCGCTTGTGCAAGCGAATATCCAACTAGGCTGGGTACACAATTTTCCTCTAGACAATAGAACGATTACGGCAAGTTTGCCAGCGTTAGGCGGGAATTTTAGTGTGTATGGTTATCATAATCAAACAAATGAAATGCTGGCAAGCGCAAGCATTTCTTCCAAAGTGACTACACAAGTCTGGGTAGTTGGATTATACAATGCAGATTTGAGTCATGGATTTAATTCGCAAGCTCTATCACTTATATTTAAATATTATTTAGATGCCTAACATAGGCCGCATCAGTCGCATTCATTTTTTGGCGTGCTTGGTCCAGCTCTTTTAAAGCTCCATGATTTATACGCGTATTAAAAAGATTTCTGGGTAATGTAAAATATAAACCTAATTGTGTAGCAGGATTTAATGCATCATTTAGAATTTGACGTTTCTCATCTGAGTCAGGCATAGATAAAATGTAATTTTTCACATCATGTTTGCAATATTTTATTTCTGCCATAACTTCCTTAGATAAACGCTCAAGAGCGGTTAACACTTTAAAAAGAATTAGCGGTAAAATTTGGCGATGAAGATTATAAATCAAGTTTATCACTCTCATGCCAAAAATATTTTTTTGCATTAGCGTGTTAGCTAACGCTTGAGCTGAAACTTTTTTTATTAATGCAAGACAGATAGTTGTATCTCGAGTAAGAGCAATATGCAAAGCTGTTTCGTTCCTATTGTTTTTTTCCATCAATGCTGCACTTAAAGCATCAGGAGTTGCTTTGGCTATTAACGCTAAGCAGGTGCTTGTATCGAGTCGTAAGGCTGTATGCAAAACTGTATCACCATAATTATTTTTTTGTATTATTGCTGCACCTAACGATACTGAAGTCACCTTGTCTATCAAGGCTAGGCAAGTCGTTAAAGATTGAGAGCTTATAGCGAGGTGTAGCACTGTCCAGCCCAGCTCATTTTTTTGTACTATGGCTTCACTTAATGCTTTTTGTGAAACTTTGTTTATGAGTGTAAGGCTAGTAACTATATCGTTGCTATGTAAGGCCATATGCAGAGCTGTCCATTTATTCTTATCGTCTTGTATTAGCCCTAGACTTAAAGCCTCAGATGAAACTTTGTTTATCAACATGAGACGCGTGTCTGTAGTATGATAGGACAAGACCATAAACAAAGCTAAATCACCCTGTATTGTTTTTTGTAACAGCATGTCACTTAATTTTTGAGCGGATGTCTTCGTTATTAATGCTTGCACTAATGCGGCCGATCCTTGATATAAGGCTCTTAACCAAAGGTTCTCTCCGCCATTTGCTGGCTTCATCAATAACGCTCGTTGTAGGGTATAAGTATCTACTTGATCCAAGTTAATGAGTAAGTTATGTGTAAGCGCGGATTTTATTTTAGCATGTAATGCTTTAATTATTTTTTCATCAGGACGAAATAGTGATATAGCGTATATATTTTTTGTTTGAAACCTCTTTACCACATGTTGAATTTCTACACTTGCTTTTGCAATTAAGGTTTGCGAAATCAACGTATCTGCAACCCTGTGACCAAGCACATACCATCCCTTTTTTACTATTGTTAATAAATCATCTACAGCATCCTGACTGAGATGATCTACGAGTTTTAATAATATGTTTTGCATTTTTTCTGTTAAAAGTTTTTCACTGAAATAGAGAAAACATTGAGGTATAAATTCTTCAGGATAAGGTTCATATTTTTTTTCTTGACCTGTGCTTAATTGCGAAAATATTATTTTCGCAATATCAAGATTGTTTTTTTCTAAGGCTATAAGAAAAGTTTTTTCTAGCATTGCAAGCCAACTTTCATCAACCATTTTTTCGGGTGCTAAAGAAAGCAAATTTTCTAAATCAGGTGTTTCTAATAAAAAATTACAATAGATATTTTCATAATGAGTTGGGGTTTTTTTAAAGTGTTCTAAATAATCTGTATCGGGATCCAATCCTAAAAGGCTTAATAATTGTTGTATAGATTTAAATAAATCAGAATTTAATAAGCCATCATGACGGTAAATTCCATGTTCACCTTTATCTGCTTTGAAAGATGTGCCCCAATAGCGAGTTAATATTTCATAAAATAATCGAAAATAAGTGAGTTCTGCTTCAGGAATGTTGGCGCGGCTTCTTTCAAATAGTTCCGTAAATGTCGGCAGCGCATCTAACTGTAATGCGAAATCAAATGCACTTCTCGTTCTTGCATCTATGCAATTACCATTTAATTTTTTAATAAATTCTACTGTTGTTGCATGACCGTGTTCTTTAACATTATTAAAAGATTGAATAAACAATTTAACTAAAGTGTCAATCAACGAAGCTTCACGATTATCATCAGGGTGATCTTCAAGATGGATAGGTGCAAGATTCTCACTAAAAAACCATACATTATTTATATTTTTGATAATGTCTATATCATCAATAATACGAATTAATGTATCTACTGTAATTCTAAAATCATTTATTACATCATTATTTAAATCATAGGGATTATCAGGATAATCAGGGCCGGGGTCTACTTCATATAAGGCTTCATAGGCGTGTCGCCCTAAGACTTCCATTTTGATGTGTTTTAGTTGATCTTTAAGGTCGGAATACTTAGGCATTATTTAGGCTCTTATTTTTAAAATTATGCGCACAACTATAGCGCAGAACTGATGCACTTGTGTATATATTTATATTTACGATTGTTTTTTGATCAGGATAGTGATATCAATTTTTTTCGTTTTGATTTTGTAATCTAAGATTAATTTCAATGCGCTGTTGATCTGTATAACTATTCCACATAATTACTTCTTGTGCTGTTCTGTGACAGCCTATACAGACTTCATCACCCACATTGGTCGTGCTGCAAATGCCTATGCAGGGACTGTCGGTCAAATCTCTTTCACCATTTACTTTCATAAAAAATCCTTCAAATAAGTAGCCCGGATTGAGCGCTGCGAAAATCCGGGATTGCCAGCATGACTCTTTGAAACCTATCCCGGATTTTCGCAGCGCTCAATCCGGGCTACAAACAACTGCTGAGTAATGCTAGAGTGAGAGTAGGCTATCATATTTATGGACGTCTTTCATGCTAACTGGAATCATTAAAAGGCTGCCTGCGACAGGTTTTTGGTTGTCATTGCTACTGCATTTAATGATTCTGTTCAGTTTTATTCTTACTTTACATTTTCAAAGTCCACCCTCGATCAAGCCTGACTCCTACGTTAAGTCCTATGTTTACCACGAAGAAGCGGCGCCAGCTTCAAAAGCTGTCTCTAAGCCCCAGAAAGAGCTTGCGCAGAAAGATAAGCCTGTGTCAGAGATGGGGATAGAAAAGCCCTCCAGCGCCGCCGCAGCGCCTTCTATCCCTAGCATGAAGCAGTTAAAGGCCATGGCGCTTTCTAAAGAGCGCACAGCTGTGCAAGATGACGTTGAATTAATTGGCGATAAGAAAATAGATGCACCTTTATTAAAATTGCTAGGCAAGTCATTGTCGGCTCATCTGACTTATCCGAAACCTGCTATCGATTTTAATGTGAGAGGGATAGTGAGAGTAGGGTTCTTAATTTATCCTGACGGACATATTACAGATATTCAATTAGTCGGTTCTAGCAATGCTGGCGTGCTTGATCAAGCTTCATTGTTAGCTGTGAACGCAATGTCACCTGTTGCTAAAGTGAATACTTATTTAGATAAACCCAAGTATTTAGTCGTTGGAATTATTTTTGGTTAACTACAAATAAAATTGGTGCTAATCGATTTTTGTAGCCCGGACAAAGCGAAGCGTGTCCGGGAATGAATGAGGCAAACCTCGCGGACACGGCGCTGTGCGCCTTTGTCCACGCTACAATCCCACAAGATTATATCGTTTCAAAAATTCACCCAAAGAAAAAGTGCTTACGTCATTCGAGCAATAAGCAATGTAATTATCAGGACGAACAATGAAAACCGCAGGCGTTTCGATGTGATAAGCCTGATGTATAGCTTTATTTTCATCTAAAATATTATTTTCAACATCCACTGTTTTTTCTGAAACTACATGAACTTTAATTAATTCTGGGTAATTTTCTTTTAACCATTGCTGCAACGTTAATATTTTTTTGAGTTTGGTTTCGTCTACTAATAATCCGCAAAACAATAATGCATTATGTGAGGTATTACGTAAAAAGTTATATAGATGCGCAGGTGGATTCATAATCACATCTGGAGCGCGTTCGCCAGGCTGAGGTGAGGTAAGACCTGTATGTTTTACATAATGAATGATGGGACTATTTTGATAGTGTGTACTTAATTGCGAAATTTGCATGCTCAGTTTTTTTTGCATGATGACTGGGCTGCGTGAAACTTTACGACTAAAACTTTTTAATTTAGTCATAAATGTTTTATCAAACAAAGCCATGTTAGTGAGCTTCTCTGTTTCAGCCACAATTTCATTTACAATAGGATAGCGTTCTGAGTGATAACTCTCTAGTAATGACGGAGAAGCTTTATGATTGATAACGAGAGCAAGTTTCCATGCAAGATTAAACGCATCTTGCATACCTGTATTCATTCCTTGGCCGCCAGCAGGTGAGTGAGTGTGAGCGGCATCGCCTGCAAAGAAAATCGAGCCCTGACTAAAGCGTTCTATTTCTTTGCTATGTATCCAGAATGGAGAAATCCAACTGACTGAATTCACCGTATAGTTACCATAAGTGCGCTCGTGCACAGCTTCTTGAACTTCTTGAGGACTAAAGAATTGTCTAGGATGACTCTGGTACAGGTTAGCAGTGATGCGATATTTTTTATCGCCTAATGGGAAAGCTGTCAGCAATTGTCCTTTGTCAGGGAGTATAGTTCCTTGATCAAAAAACATTTGAATTTCATTGCTAGGAAGGCTTGAATTAATATTGGCATCTGCAACCATAAACTGTTCAGCCACATCTTGTCCAAGAAAATGAATTTTGCAAACTTCACGAACTTTGCTATTCGCTCCATCACATGCGACTAAAAATTGGCTGTTAATGATTTCTGTTTCACCATTTTTAAGTTCTATAGTGGATGTCACTTGATTATCGTGTTGTTTCACATCTATCAATTTACAAGGTCTTTCTACTTCACATTTGAATTCTTTTAAATAGGCTATCAGTAAACGCTCTGTTTCACTTTGCGCTAACATCAAAACATAAGGATGTGTTAGAAAAGACAAATCAAAAGGAATAGTGAGTAACTGGGTATCACGATGATATAAATTTACTGCATCACAACGATGGCTTACTTTAAGAAAGCGATCAGCAATTCCCATTAAATCGAGAATTTCTATAGTTCGTGTTTGTATCCAGGTAGCATTTGAAGCCGTGGTTCGCTCTGGTTTTGCATCGATAATTCGAAAAGATACACCGCGGCGGGCTAGCTCACAAGCCATTAGCAGCCCTACGGGCCCAGCTCCTACGATTAATACTGGCAGAGGATTATTCATTTAGCTTCCTGCTAAGATAGAGTTGAAAATATAGTTAATGTTAGTGAGTTTGTCAATCTTACTGACTCGCTCATGCTTTGTTACTCTCATCCAGCAATTTCCAAATTAGTTTGCGTTTAATCACTTCGACTAAAAATAAATAAACTAAAGTAGCGCC
This sequence comes from Gammaproteobacteria bacterium, assembly GCA_031291255.1. Taxonomy (GTDB): domain Bacteria; phylum Pseudomonadota; class Gammaproteobacteria; order DSM-16500; family DSM-16500; genus UBA5158. The sequence continues at coordinate 6,600 of JARLJN010000054.1, read as the reverse complement.
AACTAAAAAAACAAAATACGCTGCAGGTAGCGGAACAAATCCTAAATATTTTGCCAAAGGAGTAAAGGGCAGCAAAATTCCAATAGCAACGATAATAAGTACCATCAAAGTGAGAGGTAAACTCGGTTTGCTTTGCCAAGGTTTTTTCGCAGTGCGTATGACAAAAACAATTAATGTTTGTGTTGCTAATGATTCCACAAACCAACCGGTTTGAAATAATGCTTCTGTTGCTGAAAATACTTTTAACATCACAAAAAAAGTAAAAAAATCAAAAATCGAACTAATAGGACCTATGTAAAACATGAAGTTGCGTATGATATCAATATTCCAATGTCGAGGTTTATGGATAAAACTGCTATCAACATTATCGGTAGGAATGGCCACTTGAGAAATATCATAAAGTAGATTATTCAAGAGAATCTGTGTAGGCAACATAGGTAAAAAGGGCAGAAACAAAACGGCACCGGCCATGCTCAACATATTCCCGAAATTTGAACTGGTACCCATCATGAGATATTTCATCACATTACCAAATGATTTTCGTCCCTCCATGATTCCAGCATGAAGCACGCTGAGATTCCGTTTTAGTAAAATAATATCTGCTGCCTCGCGAGCAACATCCACTGCGCTCGCAACAGAGATGCCCACATCCGCCGTATGCAGTGATGGCGCGTCATTGATACCATCGCCAATATAGCCCACAACATGACCTCGCGCGCGTAATACTGCGATAATACGTTGTTTTTGAGCAGGAGAAATACGCGCAAAAATATTTGTTTGTTCTGCTATTTGCCCCAATGCAGGATCGAGTATATGTTCTAACTCATCTCCTAAAACTATACGACTTGAATCTAAGCCCACTTGCTCACACACATGACGTGCCACTAACTCATTATCGCCAGTGATAATTTTAACTGTCACACCTTCACGTTTTAATTCTTTTATTACAGCAGGGACATCAGTTAATGGCGGATCAATAAATGCAAGAAACCCCGCAAATACTAAGTCTTTTTCATCTTTTGCATTATAAGCTGATTGCTTAATCATCTTACGATAAGCCACACCTAATACGCGATAGCCCTGTTGACTTAATGCTTGAAAACTGGCTTCACATTTTTTTCGCATTGCATCATCTAATACATCAGTTTTTCCATCTACATTATATTCGTTACAGATTTTCATTACATATTCAGGAGCGCCTTTGGTAATCAGCAAGTGATCGCCGCTTTTGTCGACTACAACACTGGAACGACTGCGTTCAAAATCAAAAGGAATTTCATCGATTTTGACATAGGGTAGTATATCGGGGTGATCATGATTTAATATCGCAACATCCAGTGGATTGATGCCCGCTTTTTTTAAGATAGCAACACTGAAAGGGCTGGTAATTTCAGTCAGAAATAAACTATTAAGATATGCTAACAGCATCACGTATTCAGATTTTTTTTCGAGTGGATCAAGATGTTGATCTAACACCATTTCACCACTGGTTAATGTGCCTGTTTTATCACTGCAAAGTATATCTATACTTCCTAAATTTTGTATGGCTGCTAAATTTTTTACGATAACTTTTTTCTTAGACATACGAACTGCACCAGCAGCTAAAGTTACTGTCGTAATCATAGGTAATAATTCTGGTGTAAGACCAACAGCAAGAGCAATGGAAAATAATAATGATTCGAGTAAAGTACGATGTAAATAAATATTGACTGAGAAAACAAATATTACAAGCACAAATATCGTCTTCATAATAAAAACACCAAAACGATAAATGCCTTTTTCAAATTCTGTGCGTGGAGGTGTTTTTGTTAAGCTCTCTGCTATGCGGCCAAACACAGTATTGCGCCCAGTGTTGACAATAACGGCTGTTCCTAAGCCGCTTACAATTGATGAACCTGAAAAAACAGTATTGAGTGCTTCCTCTGGATGATCTTGATCTGTTCTCGCTGCTATAGCTTCTTTCTCAACAGGCATTGATTCACCCGTAAGAGCAGCTTGTTGCACGTGCACATCTTTGGCTTTTATTAAAATAGAATCTGCTGGCACCATGTCTCCAGCAATCAAACGAATAATGTCCCCTGGAACCAACACACGACACGGAAGTTCTATCCAATTGCCATCACGCAATACGTTTGCCGTTGCCGTAATTTTTTCTTGCAGCCGGCTAATCGCAACCAGTGATCTATGTGTTTGAAAGTAGTCTAGGCCTATGCTAATAACTACCATGATAATGATGATGACAGAGTTGACCACATTTCCTGTAAAGGCTGAAACGCCGGCAGCAAGCAGCAGAATACCGACTAAGGGATTGGTCGAATGTGAAATAGCTTCTAAGATCAGTGAACGATAACGTTTTTGTATAACTTCATTGAAACCGTATTGAACCTGCCGTTTTTTTGCCTCAGCACTAGTAAGCCCTTGCTCTGAACTGTTTAGCTTAGCTAATACTTCTTCATTGCTGAGCGTTGATAATGTTTTTAGATCTTCATTCATGCTTATCCTTAAACATAAAGCTATCCTAATTACATAATACAGAGGCTGTATTTATTATGCTATAGCCACGACTATTTCCCTTCTCCCACTTGTGGGAGAAGGTGCCCGGAGGGCGGATGAGGGTCTTAACGTGACTGGTGCTTGAGCGAAGAGAATTCATTCCCCGGATTTTCGCTGAGCTCAATCCAGGCTACTTACTACAAAAATTTTATCAACAACACTATAAATTCCGAGTGTTACTTGTTATATTTAGTTTCACTTCGCTATCTGTCCTTTCCCAATCTTCAATTCATCAAACCACTTAGTATTCCGCCTCTTGATTTGATCTGTGTTAGAAATATAGGCCCTGGAAATTGTACCAATAGAGTGTTACACTTATGATAAGAGAATATATTGCCTATAAAGGCGCTGCGTTTACAATTGAATGGTATTACGACTCAAAAGGTGCGAGTCCAGCTTTTCAATATTATAAAGCATTAAACGCTGTAGAAAGAATAAAATTATTACGCTTATTGAAGCGTATTGGTGATGCTGGCGAAATTAAAGATAAAACTAAATTCAATTATGAAGGAGATCAAATATATGCTTTCAAACCAAAGCCACAAAGATTTCTATGTTTTTTCTTTACAGGAAAAAAAATAATTATGACGAATGCATTTTGCAAGAAACAGCAAAAATTACTTAAAAGCGATAAAGAGAAGGCGCTGAAATACAAAATTGATTTTGAGAAACGAATTAATCACGGTGACTACTATGAGTAAAAAACCCATCTCAACTTTCGAACGAGAAATGAAAAATCCAAAGTTCAAAAAAGCTTTTACAAAAAGCTATAAAGAACTCTTGTTATCAGAATTATTGATCGCAATCATGGATGATGATGAAAAGTCAGTACGTTCATTAGCAAATGAAGTTGGATTATCTCCCACTATCATTCAAAATATTCGTTCAGGTAAGCAGCACGACATTAAAGTCAGTAATTTTGTCAGCATAGTTCATGCTTGTGGATATAAGGTTATTTTAGAAAAAAATGATGAACGTTTTGAAATTAAAGATAAAAAATTAAAAGACAAGCATTTGCTAAATTTTATTGGTATTTCATAAAAGTAATTGTAGCCCGGATTGAGTGCAGCGAAAATCCGGGATGGTATGCACGGATCTTTGAAACTCATCCTGGATTTTCGCTGAGCTCAATCCAGTCTACATTTAGCGAAAGCGCGGACTAGAGGGTGTATGCTCAAATGCAGGTGAATCTAACTTATAGATAGCACTTACCTTATCAGTAACATCATTCGATAATTCTATGTTTCGAGTGTTTTTGTTTTCATTGATATACTTGAAATTATTAACAACGCATGCTACTTCATAAGCTCGCGCTAACATAGTGTCTTCACCATTCATAATTGAAATGATTTTACCTGGATTTAACTCTTTAAATGCTAAACATTGCTTATAAGCAAATTCTAAATATTCTTTATTTGGAAGAGGCGTATTGTCTTCAGCTTTGAGTATTTCATCTGTAGCATTTTTTATATTTTCAGGAACTCTTAATGTAGTGAATGTGTAATTACCACTCATATCTCGTTCTTCTAAATAAACACCAACAGATATGTCTTGATCATTAGAAATGTTTACAAAGTTAATAGCACTTCCACCTGGTGCGAGAGAAATATAATCAGGATGATCTTGAAGCCGATCATAAATTTCATCTAATTTATCGATATCTACTTCATCTTTATAAATCAAAAAACGTTCGATATTGTTATTATTATAAAAAATTTCATGATTTGTTCTCACGTCAGTATGTGATTGAGGAGCTCTAGAAGGATGGCTAGTGATACCGCCATATTGCTTTCTTGCCTCAGCAATTTTTTTAACTTTTTCTTCTAAACCAGCTTTTTCTTCTTCTTCTGATTTCTTAAGCTTATTTGGTTTATTCCATGCGGCTCTTTTGGAAGATTCGACAAATGACTTGCTTAATGCTGAGCCTATATCTAGACACATAATTCTAAAAAAATATTCTTCCTTAACCCCAAATGATCCAGGTGTATTAGCTGCAGCTGCTTCTTGAATTTTCATGGAATTGAATAGGTTTACAAATATTTCTACGAATCTTTTTCTATCGTCTCCCGTATCATTTATCCTAGGTAATTTTTTTGGAGGTTCGCTTGTTTCATAATATATTTTCATCGCATTACGATAAAGTTCATCTATGCCTGTTCTATCTTTTCCGCTTTTACAATTACTAACAACGACGCCTCCCAAACTCTCGACTAGCAGCCCTAAGTAGGCTGATTTGAAAGCTATTCTATTTCTACCAAATGGGATATCAATATTATCTAAGTTTTTTAATTCTAATTTTGCAGCGTTTATTAAATCAAATTTTTCTTTTTGCTCTTTATTTACCAAAGGTTCTTTCTTAAGCTCTGCAAGAAATTTATCTGCATATGCAAGCACTTCAGTTTGATGACTCAGATCTGACGACCTAAAATGTCGATTAAAATTTAAAGTATCATTTCCATAAATAACTTCAACTTCACTATTTTTATTACGTTTTTTCCAATCATTAATGGCTGTTCTCTGAGCTTCGACGAGATCGGAATCATTCCCAACACCTCTTTTAATCTCACTTAACAATGAATGCATAAAGATTAGTGGTTTTATTTCTGGATTATTCTTAAACCTATCTTTTCCCCATAAAATTTCAAAATCTTTTTTTGCTTTTTCTCCAATTGTCTCAACTAATTGTGCTATGTTTTGTTCTGCTAGCGTACCTCTAAATGATTCTGAAACTTCGTAAGGAACAGGTGCTGCCATTTTTATACTGCTAGCTAATATCTTTAATGAGTTATCTGCTTTTTCTTCTTCAATAAGATAATTTGTTCTCGCATTTTTTAAACCTGGCAGGTCTTGAATGGAAGATGATAAAAATTTTGTATCAAAATTAAATGAATCAACTTCATTAGGTTTTGTGTTTTTATTTTTAGTAAAGACATCTCTAACTCTTTTTTGTTGCCAAGGCACCAAATGATCAAACCATTGCGCTTTTTTTGTATTTTCTTCATAAATTTCATTAAATGATTTAGATTGATCTTCTGTTAATTTGGCATTGAGAGGAACGTCTAACTGTATGTAAGTTTTGTCTTTAATAATAGATTCATTAATGAGATATCGATTAGCATTTAATCCTGCTACGAAATATTTTTCAGCATGACGGATTCTGTGATAGGTAAGCTCATCAGTTAGTTTTAAGCCTGTTTTTGAATTTTCATTATAAGTCTTTTTAAATTTATTTGAGATATGACTGATAAAATCATCAATACCTATATCTTTTGGACGAGGCACGATTAATTTGCGAATCTGAGTCATTTTCTTACGAGCTTCTAACGCATTAGTAATACGATTAAAATCTTTTAGTATATGCTTAACTGTATCAAAGACACTTTCTATTCGTTTATTATTATCGCTAAATTCATTGAGAGATGATGCAATACCTCCAAGTATACTTAGCTTTCGAATCAGTAGAGACATTCTTGCCATATGCTCTAACTCTTCATCACTAAGTGTCTGCATGTCTCCTTTACATTTAACATAAAGAATATTTTTACCGTCAACTTCTAATTTTTTGCAGTCATAATGTGATTCTGGATATTTTAGTTGCTCTAGAATATTAATGCTTTTTGTAATATCCGCCACAAGAGTTTGGGGCGAATTAAAATTGGGAAGCGCTGAGATAGTTAAAGGAGGGGTTCTTCCGAACTGCTCCTTAGCATTTTTGATAAGATCAATTATTTTATTTGCATCACTTGGCATGGTAATAACCTATATAGAATACTTACCTTGAGTATAGATTATAAACCAGAAAGCAGCGGGCGGGTTAAAGTTAACACATTAAGTAAGTTATTTAACATTAAATCAATAGGTTATGATGAATAATTAAGCGGCTTGTCGTCCCGGACAAGCGCCGTCAACAGCTTGTGAGCGTATAACTGGCCTATCACGGCGTGGGGGGGGGGGGGGCCGGGGTTTGTGGGGGGGGGGCGCGGGGGGGGGGGGGGGGGGGGGGGCCCCCCCCGCGAGAGTAGATAGTACAATCCGTTGACCGCCCCC
>JARLJN010000053.1 GCA_031291255.1 Gammaproteobacteria bacterium | reverse complement strand
GGCATAAGCATTAATGTTATTTTTTTCACACGTAAATACTAGGCTGAACAACACGCTCCAAATGCCAGCACTTACTAATGTCATAAAAAATAGTGACGTTTTTCTACCCATTGCCATGGGACGCAGTGCTCTTTCGGTGGCATTGTTATCTAAAGGCATACCAGGAATGCGGGTAAAGGCTCCAAAACCATATCGACGCTTCAACCAATAGATGAATACTTTGCCCAAACTACTATTGGGCTCAACTCTTTTTTCTCTAAATAATCGGACCATTTCTCGATAAATAGTGCGTAATATCGGCAAACTGTGCGTGTGATGATAATGTTGTCGTTCATTAGGATCCATGTCTTTTGTCGATTTATCATTTTGATATATCTGTGCAATTTGACCTAAAATATATTTACATTCTTCTGGTGAGTCATTTAATAATTCAACAAATTTCCGACGACCATGAGCCAAACAAAAACCCAATATTACCCACGTTAACCCCGGATCGTTATTAGCGCTTGCATCAGCCATCAAAGAAACAATTGTTTTGTCTTCATCATCTCATTGCACTAATAGTCCAGTAAAATTTTCCGCAAGGTATTTATTGCTTGTAAAATACAAAATAATATCGTTCTTATTCGATTGAGTACAAATACTGCTCGTGTAGCAACCTAATGCTCTTTCAACAACAATCGCACTTCTTGCTTCATTGGTGTGGCGTGGAATTGATTTTCCCGGGACTTGTTCCAAGCCGCAGGCATTACATCTCAAAACATTTTTCCGATGGCGTTTGACTTGTATTAAGGGACTGGCATCATATTGGATCCCTTGACGAGCTTCACCTTCGTATAACTTTCCGTTTGAGCAACAAGGGCATTGCGAACCTGACTGATAGGGATTTTCAATAACGTCTATGGGTGAATTTGGATAATCGTCAAAACCATTACGGCCACCATTTTGGGGTGAACGGCGACGTTTTGTCTTCCCTGAAGGCGCTTCTTCATCCGCTGAATTCACTGACGTAGCTTGCGGCACTAATACGTCTGGAGCAATTTTTTTAGCACCTCACTATCGCTACCAAACATTTTTCTTAGCATGCCCATCGATATTTTGGCTTCTTTTAGCTGTCGCTGTAATTCAATAGTAAAATCAATAATATTCAAAACAGCTTCTTTCGAATGGTCATCCAAATTGTTGTCACTTACCCTCTTTTTAATAGCTTCCCGTTCGGCATCATTCAAACCAATAATTACAGGCTTTTTCATCTTCTTATCCCATGAGTAAATTGATGCAAAACGTGAATTTACACTACTATGATCTCGGGTGCAAGATAAGACTTTGGACAAACTACTTTAGCAGAATATTGGGGGGATGTTACACAGCGTTGCTAATGGGATACGATCGTCTGTCAAATAATAGTTACCACTTAGTACTGGAAGGAGATTCATATAGAAAGAATCTACGGCCTCAAGCTTAAACCTATTGATTAATTTAGCGTATTGAGGTACCTTGCTTTTGCCCTGAGGGGATCAATAAAGTTGGCGGCGGAGGGGATCAATAACGATGGCTGTCGACACTACAACAAACAACAATAAGATTAATAGGTGTTTCGGCACGATCATAATCAAAATGCAAATGTTCACTTACTTTGATCAATAATGGTTAAATAATTCAAATATGCCTTAAAGCATCAAAAAGGTGAATTTTTGATTTTGCTTGGGCCATACCTCATCGATTTCATCT
>JARLJN010000052.1 GCA_031291255.1 Gammaproteobacteria bacterium | reverse complement strand
TTTTACAAATTCGAGCTTGGATGACATTTGTGTAACCTCTTCCCAAGGCATTATTGCTCTCCAAAACTGCAATAATACATCATTTAAAAGTGTTACCTATGTCCCCGTCCAAGTGTTACCTATGTAGCCGGTCTATACATGCTTTTTACGAAACCCAACAACAAAACGTTACGCATGGAAGTCGTAGGTTGGGTTGAGTGCTTTTTACGAAACCCAACATTCCTACTCTAATCTTTTTTAAATGGGTCTGGTCCAGAGTGCATGGAAGAAAATGGATTAGGGCTTTTGTACTCTGGTTCTTCTTCAGCCTTAGGAGCTTCAGGTTCAGGTGTGGCAGGTTCTGGTGTTGCAGGCTCTGGCGTTGCAGCCTCTTTAGGCTGAGCATGCTTTTCAGAGAGTTTTTCAGGTGTAAGATTGCTCGTAACGGACAGTTGATCATTTACATTATCAGGGTCTATGTCCACTATCCCTGCTGAGTTGACTATGCCAACTTGTACGGTCGTAGCAATTGCGCCTAACACGGTAGCGCCGCCTAGCAATTGCTTGTTGAATTTCTCAGCATGCGATTCTTCGTGCTGCTCATGTTTAGGTTTAGGTTTGGGCTTTACTTCATTTTTCTTTTCTTTTTGAGGTGCATTCTCAATGATTTTATCAACCAATTCATCTATGTTTTCTAACGCTAAAATCTTTTTGCCTTCACGATAGTTATTCATGCTTGTGAGCATGTCTTTTAAATTCTTTTTATCTTTTTCGTTGTAGTTGTCCTTAAACATCAAGCCTACATTGAGTTTGGCTTCTGGGTGATTGGCATTTATAGCGCCGCCTACTAAAGCGATCTTCAATGTTTTATTTAAGAGAGAATTGGGTTTAAGCGCATCTTTGAGATTCATCTTGCCTATATCAATTTTATTATCTTTGATGCTGCTGATCACATTATCAATGGCTTTTTGTGCGTCTTTGAGATCTAGTATGTTTAATTTGATTAATTCAGATACTAGTTTATTTAGAACTTCTCTTAAACCTTGTTCGGTAGCCATGTTGTCACCTCAATACACCAATACAATACGATAGAATAAACACAATATTTACCCAATTATAGCACAATATTAGTCCAAATATAGACATTGGCTAATAGGGATATTTTCCATTAAAGTATCTGACAATGAAGAATCATAAACCTACCATTTTACGGATTGCCGTTCCCACCCCTTTGAGGCGGTCTTTCGACTATTTAGCGCCGACTGGCTGTGATTTGACACGCCTGCAGCCCGGTATGCGTGTGCGTATCCCGTTTCATAACCGGCAAATGGTGGGGATTTTGCTGGAAGTGTGTGATCAGTCTGAATTCGCTGTCCATAAATTGAAGCAAGCTGTTGAAATAATTGATGATTATCCTGTCGTTTCCGCTGATGTGATGCAATTATGTCTGTGGGCAGCAGAGTATTACCATCATCCTTTGGGAGACGTATTAGAGACAGCTTTGCCTACTTTATTGCGCCAGGGTAAGCCGCTAGCCTTGTCTCAGGAGACTTACTGGACTGTCACGCCAGAGGCATTAGCCTTGGATTTTACTAGCCTCAATCGCTCACCTCGCCAGCAAGAATTATTAAGCTGGTTGATCCAGCATCCTGAGGGGGTTAGCAAAAGGCAGATTAAAGAGCGCGATATCCCCAGTACTATGATGAATACGCTGTGTAAAAAAGGCTGGGCAACTAAGATTTCTAAAGATGATATTTTGATACCCAGTTTAGAAATACCAGAGCCTGCATTAACATTAAATGCCGCTCAACAACATGCAGTGACAGTCATTAATGCCGCAGAAAATTTTCACGTTTTTTTACTCGATGGTGTAACCGGCAGTGGAAAAACAGAAGTGTATTTGCAAGCCATCTCTGCAGTGCTTGCTAAAGGCAAACAGGTATTAGTGTTAGTGCCTGAGATTGGATTAACACCGCAAACATTAGAACGCTTTCGCAAACGATTTTCTGTGCCTGTGGTTGCGCTTCATTCAGGATTGACAGACAAAGAACGTTTGAATGCATTTTTAAATACACAGTATGATCATGCAAAAATTATAATAGGCACGCGTTCTGCTATTTTTTCTCCGTTTAAAAATTTAGGACTCATCATTGTTGATGAAGAACATGATTTATCATTTAAACAGCATGATGGTTTTCGTTATCATGCACGTGATCTTGCTATCATGCGTGCACAATCAAATAATATTTCTATCGTATTAGGTTCAGCAACACCCTCACTAGAAACATTGTGTAGAACACAGCAAGGCCGATATCAACATTTGCGTTTACCTGAGCGTGCGGGAGATGCAAATATTCCTGTTTTTTCAGTATTAGATATACGTAAACAACATTTAGAGGAAGGTATTTCTCAGTCTTTATTATCTGCGATGAAAACGCATTTAGATAAAGGTGATCAAGTCATGTTGTTTTTAAATCGACGCGGCTTCGCTCCTGTTTTTATGTGTCACTCTTGTGGATGGATGGCTAAATGTCAACGTTGTGATTCACGTTTAACGTATCATTCAGAGCCCAGTCGTTTGCATTGTCATCATTGTGATTCACGTCGCAGTATCCCTAAAAAATGTGATGCCTGTGGCGAGAATGATTTGCAAATTATTGGTTTGGGTACAGAGCGATTAGAGCAAGCATTGCAAAAACATTTTCCTAATTTTTCTATTGCGCGCATTGATAGAGACAGCACGCAACGCAAAGGCAGTATGGAAAATTTATTAGAAAAAATTCAATCCGGCGAACATCAAATTTTAATTGGCACACAGATGTTAGCCAAGGGACATCATTTCCCGAATGTGACATTAGTCGGAATTATTGATACGGATGGAGGATTTTTTAGTTCTGATTTTCGTGCATTAGAACGCATGGGACAGCTAATATTACAAGTGGCAGGACGAGCAGGGCGCGTTTCAAAGCCTGGCACTGTGGTGTTACAAACGCATCATCCTGATCATCCTCTGTTGCATCAATTGCTACGCGAGAGTTATCATTTTTTTGCAACGACATTGTTGCAAGAACGTGCGCAGGCATTATTGCCTCCTTATGCTTTTTTAGCTTTGTTTCGTGCAGAAGCGCATGATGCAGAACAAGCACATCAGTTTTTGCAGCACATAAAAAAAATCACAGATACGTTCGCAGAAAAGATGTCTATATGGGGACCCGTTGCAGCACCCATGGCAAAGCGTTCGGGACGTTATCGTATGCAATTATTGTTTCAGGCAGATCAACGACCTTTGTTGCAGCGTTATTTAAAAAAATTATTGCCTGAAATCGAAAAAATTCCCAGCAAACATCAAGTGCGATGGTCTTTGGATGTGGATCCTTTAGAAATGTTTTAATTAATTATGTATGGAAAGAAAATGGAAACGAGACGTATAGATATACAAGAAGAAAAAGAAATTGAAAACGAAAATGTAACGCCAATAGAAAATGAAGAGTTAACGCTGTTTTGTGATGAATATAATATTTCAAGTAAAGAAAAATGGCTTACACGTGCGAGTTCTTTTATTGAAGGATTAGGTATAGGTGCGACCATAGGTTATTGCGTTGTGGGATTAGGCGTGACTTGGGCGGGCATAGAAGTAACGACTCCGATAATTTTGGCGTTAACAGGTGTGAGTTTAGTCTGTGCTGTGCCGCCATTTTATAAATCATACAAAGAAGAACTCAGAAAACGTCAATCGACGATTGATAAAATAAAAGAAAGAAAAGATATTCTTACTACTTTAAAAAATCAATATAAAGCTATTCAATTAAAATATATGTCTCATATTATTCTGACTTTTGATTTATGCGCTCCTTATTATAATCCTTCCTCAACAGAATCGGTTTCATTAGAAGAAAAAAATTATATAGACAGCTTTGTGAATACCGCTGTGACTTATGTCAAAGAAAATAATGTGATTAGCAAAGATCAAACTAACGAGCAGATTTTAGAAAATTTTAAAAATATTTATAATCAAATTTCAAACAGCAGTAAGCAGAATAACAAAGTTAAACTGACTAAAGAATTTATTAATCAATTTTTAGAAAAAAATCCTGGATGGGAAAGCGTTTTTTTTAATGAGAATGAGAATGACAAACATGATGAAGCTAAAAACCTAACGCTAACTGAGCAATCAAAAAAAGTAGGTATTTATGTTATTAAGGCTTCATCAAATTATGCAAATATCATCGCAATTTCTGGTGCAATTGGTTCGTTTACTTATGGTGCTAATTTATCTCCAGTCGCTGTTGCCGCTTTTGGTTCTTCGATTTTATTTGCGTTCAGTGTGCAGCGAATTATAAATTACGTGAATCATGAAGTTCATCAACGTGAAAAAGATCTTGTGATTTTAAAATCTGAAGTAAGGCATCAAGATATTTTGTTTCAAAAGATAATGAAAGCAAGTGGTGATTTTAATCTTCAACGATTTAGAACTAAAATACATTTTTTTGAACATGAAAAATCCTCGTTGCAGCACGAGCTGGAAACTGAAAATAATAAATTGAAAGCGTACATTCATCAATTAGAAGAGACGAACGAGTCCTTAAGAAAGTCTAGTCAAGCAAGCCAGCATGTAGGCCTATTTAAGCCAGCCCAGCCTGATAATAATGCAGTGATCATGCAAGAGTCAGATGCCTGTTTGGTGGCTGACCCCTTTGCCCCGCATTACTCCGGGAATTGATACAAAAGCCAATTGACGCATGGGTTAAGTTTGGTATACTCACCGCTCTACAAAATGCCGGGGTGGTGGAACTGGTAGACGCGCCGGACTCAAAATCCGGTGAAGGCAACTTCGTGTCGGTTCGATTCCGACCCTCGGCACCACATCTATAGTAATCGTAACTCGCAACATATTCTTCTTACGCTGCCCCGGTGGCACAGTGGATAGCGCAGCCCCCTCCTAAGGGGCAGGTCGCAGGTTCGATTCCTGCCCGGGGCACCATAACTCATCTCATCAATTCTTTTTAAACTTCATGAAATTTTTATCTTATTGAAAAATATGTAATTAATTACTTAATCTGCATGAAATTTTATTAAAAATACTTGCAAAAATACCTAGGTTTGCTATGATTAAACTATGGACACATATAGCTACGAACATCTTAATAATTGTATGCGCACCGGCCATGTATATAGGCGCGATATGCTTTTGCCTTATTCCAAAGCGTTAGATAGAGATTTAGATACTTTAGTTGAAAAGGGCTTGCTGCGGAAATTGGCGGGAGGTCTGTATTACAAGCCTGCCAAGTCAGCGTTGGGTGCGTTGCCACCGAAAGATGATAACTTGGTGAATAGTTTTTTACGTGATAATAAATTTTTATTGTATTCATGGAATCAATATAACTCCTTAGGAGTTGGTTTAACGCAGCTTTATAATCGTGTGGTTGTTATAAATTGTAAACGGCATGGGGTTTTTAAATTGGGAAATAAAGAATTTGATTTTCGAAGATCTAATAAACGATTTCCTAATAAAGTAACACCAGAATTTTTATTGGTAGATTTACTTAATAATTTAAACGAACTTGCAGAAGATACCTCTTCAGTTAAACAAAATATCCGCAATCGCCTTGTTTATTTTGATAAAGAAAAATTACTTCGATTAGCAAGATCATGTGGAAAAGTGAGTACAAGAAAATTTTTTGAGGAGCATATTCATTAATAATATATTTTTGCATCAACATGCGAACGTAAAACAATTATTTGAAATTGTTGCCGATGAAAACGGATTGCTTCCAGATATTATCGAAAAAGATTATTGGCTAATGCATTGTCTTTGGGGAATTCAACAACAAGGATATCAGTTTGAGCTGAATCAGCAGGTGTCAAATCAGCAGGTGTCAAGTATCCTCACCCACCAATTTTAATTTATCATTTAAAAAATCAAATATCACAGTATAATTTACCTTCCTCAGCGTCCCACAATCAATAAACTCCTAAATCAAACCTCAACACCTCTGCAGAAATTCCTAAACTTTATATACCTTAACTAGATAAGAGAAAAAAATATTCTCCAGATTGCTTAATCGATATTGTGAAAAATTATTTTGAAATAGAAATTAATAAAATAAAAAGATAATAAACGAGGAGCAATAAATATCCCGCGAATACATGTGGAAAATATCCATCAATTGATTAATGAAGCTGATGGTTGAGGATACTTGACACCGGCATTCGAAGCTGATGGTTGAGGATACTTGACACCGGCATTGCCGGCATCTGAGGATACTTGACACCGGCACTTTTTAGATAGAATACAAAAAAATGTAGATAGGCTTTAATCGAGTCTGTGTTTGCATTTATATTTCAATTATAACGCGATCACTCTTAAGTTCTCTAACAATAATGTCCGCTTTCTCGGGATTATACTCGTAAATCACGTCGTGAATCATTTCAGCATGACTTAGTATATTTTTATTGTATACGACAATATTCTCACCATTTTCGTTTCTTGCTGACGAAGTATATAAGCCTGGATTACCTTGCTGGTGAAGCTTCTTAGCAATCAATTGAGTTGTGGAATAAGCATCAGGATGTTTGCCAACTAATTCGGGAACTGCATTTTTATTCATGCGCAAATCTAACAACATAGAAGCACAATTGACATTAAACAAACTACGTTCTTGATAAATATTTTTTTCACTGTGATAGTTTATGTCGCGTAGCACATCATGAACCCAATGATAACAAGTTTCATAATAGGTAGTCACTTGGTCTAGTGATCCATACCACGCAGGAAAACTTCCATCACTAAATCGACTAGGTGGCAGTTGAGCTTGTGAAAATACGTAATCAATTGCATGATATTGTATTGCTTCAATAGAATAATGATTCTTATCTTGTATAAATCGATGTGCAAACTTTCGATCAAATGAATCATCTGCAAGATCATCAAATTCATCAATTAGCGGCTTGAGAATAGGTGTATTACGAACAACTTCTTTATCGAAGTTCACTACTTGTGTAATAAAATCTAATTGCATAAATATCTCTTATATCGCTAGCGCTCTATCTAAATACTCTTTAACAGCAATAAGTCCTGCTAGACCATCTCGACAAATAACATCAAGAGGACTGAAATTTTCGAAATAACGATTTGGGAAGTTGATCCAGCCATAAATGATTTCTTCATTACGCGGAAAAAGTCGTCTTAATTGTTTATGAATGCTTAATAATAATTTTATACGATCTTGAATATCACGATATAAAGGCAGAAATGCGGCGCCTGTTTGGTATTTATGAATATTGGTCCGTGTTTTAATTGAAAGACCCAAACATAACGATTGTTGTGTGGGTGTTAATGCCCATAACTCAAATAAACGAATAATCATTTTTGTTTGTGAAGCGCGTTCTAATTCCGTTAAAACGGGTTCTTTAGAAAGCCGCACTTGGATATCTCGTCTTGCATGATGCATACCCACCTCGTTTATGAATTTATTATATTGTACTTATAAGTATATACTATGTTTTCTTAAGTACAATACCAATTTCGATTAATATTATTAACTCATTGATTTTATATAATTATTTGTGGGCTTCTCGGCTCTTCTCCGGTCTTATGAGGTAAAAAAAGGGATATCAACGGATCATAACTTCTTGTTAAATAAAGGTTCTAACGACTCTATTAACAAGGAAGTATATGTGCATCAATATCCCAGAAGCTATTTTGGATTTCAAAGGCCAATGCGTCAACACTATTCAGTGTAACAACACGACTAACACCATCAGCATTTGCTGTCGTCGGGACAAGCGTTATAAATTTAAGGGATGTTGGTCTGACCCCCACAACTCCAATCAATCTCGGGCTCGCAACACTCTTTTTCGCTTGGGGTTAGCCGTGGGGTTATCCAAACATAACTTCACGAGGTATATGCATCTCAGGTAATATAAACGGTCGCTTTTGTTACTGTGTAATTTTTAGAAACTGAAACCCTAAGCTTGATAATTGGAGAAAGTTATATGAAGGGATTTTTCGCACTATTCTCACACAATATCTTAATGGTTCGTCGTCGCATAGCCACAACGATCAAATCTCTAGCTTTTATTACGCTTGTGGTGACATATACTGCTAATGCATCCGAATCAGTACCAAGCATTGATATTCATAAAATTAAACCATCTGAACTTCTCACCGGCCCTTATAGTTATTATGTTCCTCCATATAGCTATTATTATTTTCACCATATCGATAAATTAGATTTTAAACTTGACTGGATTCGACGTGCTGGCACCATATATCCACTAAAAGAACCCACGAAATCATTCACCTTAAATTACACATACAAAAATCATACGTATACATTGAATGACTACATGAAAAGAAATGCTGTGACTGGGTTTCTTATTCTAAAAGATAATCAGATTATCTATGAGCGATACTTTCACGGCGCTAATCAACATTCCCGATTTCTTACAAATTCAGTCGGGAAATCGGTGACATCAACACTTATTGGAATTGCAATTGAAGAAGGAAAAATAAGCAGTGTTGATGATCTAATAATAAAATATTTGCCAGAGCTGAGTGCAAGCGGCTTCAGTCGCGTTACAATTAAACAAGCTCTAGAAATGGCATCAGGTCTCGATTTGACTTATGATCCATATGATCTTAATTCTTCTACACTTCAATTTAATACATCTGCTCTTACCGGAGTACCATCATTAACTAATTTACTCAAATCATTGAAAGCCAATCCAAAAATTGAACCGGGTACTCTATTTGACTACGAAAATGAGAATACCCAAGCACTAGGGCTTGTTATCGAAAAGGCTGTTGGCATGCCTCTTAACAAATACTTAGAGCAGAAAATATGGAGTAAAATTGGCGCACAAAGTGATGCTTTCTTATTTCGAGCAAAAGCTCAACCAGATCAAGCTGCATATGGTGTACTAAATGCGACACTGCGAGATTATGGACGTTTTGGTTTAATGATGATGAACGGTGGTTCACTGGGTGGAAATCGAGTGGTCGGAGCATCATGGGTAACGGCGTCAACTACACCTGCAAAATTTGCTAAGCCTGCAGATGAAAATGAAGGTTTGGGTTACGGATATCAGTGGTGGATTCCTTCTAGTAATAGCGATCATGCTTTTAAAGCGTTGGGTATTTTTGGCCAAATTATATATATTAATCCAACAAAACATATCATCATCGTTGAAACATCTTCCTGGCAAAAACCAGAAGATGATATGCAATGGGCAGAGTCATCAAAGGTAATGGATGCCATTGTTGCTGAAATTTCTCGTAAATAATTATTACTAGAGATAATTTATGATTTTAACATGGATAAAAAAGACTGTTCTGTTAATGATTTTTTCTTTCTTATTACTCTTTGCATCATCTCTATTTGCTGATACAAGGCCATCTCATCAATATAAGGTTATTATCATAGGCGCAGGCTCAGCAGGGCTCGCGGCAGCTCAAGATTTATATCAACATGGTATTAAAGATGTCCTTATTATTGAAGCGCGAAACCGTATTGGCGGGCGAGTTTGGACGATCCATCCATGGGGAGCTGCGACAGATTTAGGTGCATCTTGGATACATCGTACTAATAATAATCCTATTGCTGAACTTGCAAAAAAACATGGTGTAGAGACTCTTCCTACTATCTATAGTCTTGGGAATCCACTTAATAAATTTTCTTCTTTTGATTTGTATGATAACAATGGAAAAAAAATAAGTTCAGAGGAAATGAAATCTACTCTTAAATTAATTAGCAAATTTAACGCTGATACTTCACAAAATAAATTACATCTTAAAGAAAATGCCTCATTCGAAGATGCGGTAAACATTTTCACCCAGCAAGAACACTTACAAGGAAAGAATTTACAGTTATTCAACTTTATTGCGAAAGATATGATTGAAAGTGATGCAGGAGGCGATATGAAGCAAATTTCATATAGTACAGGAAATTCCTTGCATAGTATCATGAGTGGAAATGATGTGCTCCCACAGGGGGGGTATATTCGATTGTTTTCAGAGTTTGCTAAAAATATGTCGATTTCATTAAATAATCCGGTTACTGCAATTCATTATGATTCACAAGGCGTAACTATAGTAACTAAAAAAGGAGTTTATCATTCCCGATATGTTGTTGTAACATTACCGCTTGGCGTGCTTCAAGCGGGCACGGTAAAATTTTTACCTGAACTCCCGAAAGAAAAGCTCGCTGCGATTAAACATTTACGCATGGGGTTTTTTAATAAAATATATTTATTTTTTGATAAACCATT
Organism: Gammaproteobacteria bacterium; assembly: GCA_031291255.1. GTDB lineage: Bacteria > Pseudomonadota > Gammaproteobacteria > DSM-16500 > DSM-16500 > UBA5158. The sequence continues at coordinate 115,861 of JARLJN010000052.1, read as the reverse complement.
CTGGAATCTCGATATTGAATGGATTTCAATGATGCCGAATCAAAACAATCCAAAACCACATTACGAAGCATTAAATTTATATAAGTTTGTTAGGCAACCCATTTTATTATTTTTTTCAGCAGGATCCTTTTCTGAAGAAACGGAAGGTTGGTCTGATAAAAGAATATTAGATGATGTTATGCATCATTTAAAATTAATCTACGGAGATAATATCTCTACTCCCTCAGCTTATTTAATTACACGTTGGGGTAAAGATCCATTTGCGCACGGGTCATACTCCTATCCTGGCATTGGTTCTTCCATCAAAGACTACAAAAACCTAGCGGCTCCTGTTGCAAACAAATTATTTTTTGCAGGAGAAGCAACCAGTTCAACAGATCCAGGTACGGTGACTGGAGCTTATTTATCAGGACTTTCAGCGGCCGAGCTTATTATTCAACAACTTTATGTATGAGGTCGGACCCCCTCAATCAATCTCTTGCTTCATACTTATCTACATGTCCAGGCAAGATATAAATCGCTGTTGGAGCCACTAACAGCAGTGCTGCAGCTGTTGTATTCCAGTGTGCTAACACCAAGGAACCAATATAAAATAACGGCGCAATTAAAATACGTCCTATGACTGCGCGGCGTATCTCTGAATTATAAAACTTCTTATTTAGATTATAATAATGCGCACATTGTGTCGTGAGTAGCTGACCGAGACTCGCGCAAAGCAAATTGATAGCATAAAAAGAAATACTGGCAGGGCTATTCGGATACGCACCAATTAAATTTGCAGAAAAAGGCACTACACAAATTACCATGAGATAAAAAACATTCGTCCATAAATAGGGTCTATTTAATCGATCCAGTAACCCTAATTGAAAATTCATGGCTATCCACAAGGTGCCGAGTATGATGAAGCTGCCCGCATAAATACACAGCTTCAATAAAATATCATGTTTTAAAATCGGCAATAAAGCAGTAGAGCAGTAGAGCCAATTTGGGCTGGTACACGGAGATCTAAAATCAATATGGTCATGGCAATTGCAAAAACACCATCAGTAAGTCCCTCAAGACGAGATGTTTTTAATAGATGCGTTGAAGTCATGTGATTAATCCTTTAATGATAGAGTTGAACCATTCTATCTAAATAATTCTTCTAACTTTACAAATCATAATTTGAAGATTTAATCTTACCCTTCGCCACTTCTGGTTTCTATAAAATCAGATAGTCGGTGTTAATTTTTCATTTATCTCTTTTGAAACTTCAGTAAGTGGTCTATTGAATAATGAATTTCTTTGTAAAATAGAAGATGAGCTTGCACTTGATTCAGCATTAGCTGTGCTTGGTTTTACAGCGGCATTAAAGACAGCTAAAAGTTTCGTGATTTCACTCTTGGCTTCTCTTTCAACTTTGGCATATGCTTCACGTGTTATCCATTCTTGAAATTTTATTTTTGCTGCAGTCCAATCTGAAAATTGGTTGGCATTAGATAGCATGGATAAGATGCCTTTATTTTGGGTGATATCATTCATGATAATTTTAGATTGAGGGTTGTCTTCCAAATAAAATGCAATTAGAAAATTCTTTATGGATTGTTCAGAAAAGTTGTCTGCTTGAGTTTTTAATTTTTTACATTCTTCTGGATTGGTTTTGATTAAAGAGGCTGCCAGCTTGTTATATAACGTCGCTAATTGATTTAAAATGCAGCCTGCTCTTGCATAACCGATTCCCCAATAAGTATTCGATAAGCTTATGATATCTACCAAGATTTGTTCGAGTGCTTCACTTTTTTGATTTACTTTTTTATCGTCGGTCGATAATACTATATTTTCCAACAAGCTGATTTTAGTTTCACACCTTAAAATGAGTGCATTATAGTTATTCCATTTGCATGCTTCGTTGATAAGCGACATTTTATATTTTCTATCAACATCAGAATCAATCGCTCTAGAATAAAGTGAAGCGCCCATTAAGATATCGTAGACCATCATATTACCGCCATCTAAAGTCTGTATTGCATGACTTAGAAATTTCCCAGATAAAAATTTTTCTGACCATGTTGCTTGCGTGTCGATTAATTGACGACAGAAATTCATTAAGTGCTCATTACCCGCAGTTAATCTATAAACTTGATTAGATGAATAGTTGGATAACGAGTTTGACATTTTTCTTTTTATCGATTGGGCGAGAAGGTCGTTACGTAAAACAATTGCAAGCATGTTATCAACCGCCTTGATTTCATTTGGGTCTGATAAAATATGTGAAGGCGGAAGAATAATAGGCATGTTTAATGTCCAGATCTTATGCTAGGTCTAGATATGACAGGTTCTTGTTCGTGCGTTTTTTCTGAAGTATAAGAACTATCTGTACCTTTAGGATTTTCTATACTATGAGAAACAACATGAGAATGTAATTTGCCTTGAGATTCTATTTTGATTTCATCAAGTGGGTTATCTGAACTCATCCCTTGGCTTTCTATTTCGGCTACCAATGTATCTAATTCAGTATCTAAGTTATTAAATTGCTCATAACAAGCTTTAAGTTGTATTTCTATGTTATGTTTAATATCAACATTTTCTTCTTCATCAAATCGAGTTTGAAGTTTTTGTGCTTCTGCTGATAGCTCTTTCATGCTGTCTAGTAGGTATTCTTTTAATTCTGCATTGCTAGGAGGCTGTGGTTGAACGCGCGGAAAATTATTTTCAACTGCTGTTTGAGATACCTGACGTTGCTGTGGTTCTACGGTAGGGTGGGTAACACTCTCATGATGAACTTTAGGTTTTTGCGTTGCTGGCATTATAAACTTAGAGCTGACATTTTTAGATGCCCGATTATGTTCTGATTTTGGAGGTAATATAATGTTAAATTCATTAATTAATTGATTTCTTTCAACAGCTAATTTCTTAGATTTCTCAGGATCTTTAAAAGCAGATTTCATAATTTCTTCATTTAACTTAATGACTTTATTGGTGGCAACTTCTTTTTGAACTGCTCTTTCGAAATTTTTAGGGGTTAACAAATCATTTTGAATATTGTATTTTGCACTTACTTCTTTTAAATCACGTAGAATTTTATCTTCGATTATATCTTCCCATGTTCCCCTGCCTTTTAAAATGCTCGCACTTTTTTCATTACGAATTTCTTCTAATCCCGCCATGGTATGAACTAAGTTTTTTAAAAATTGGTCAATTGCAGTTGAAGGCTCTGCTGATGATGTAAGAATTTTATTGTTCTCTGATATGAGTGCGTTAATGAGTCTGACTTTTTTTGTCTGATCAGCACTTTTGTAGCCTGTAACAAAATATTTATGCTGCATGCGTAATCCACTTGTTGTAATTAAGCTGTGGATTATGCTGGGATTATTAGGATCAGCCTTAGCTAATAAATTTTCATAGTTTTTTTTATTGGTGTGATAAAGAGAATCAACTGCTTTAGTAAAGTCTTGTAAAATGTCATCTAAGTATTTATTTTTTACGCCTAAGAGTGTTGGTTTTTCTATCTCTGCGCCTTCAGATATGCTTTTGGCATTTGGATTTTTTAAAACTTGTTCAGTAAATATATTTGAGTATGTATTTTTTAATTTTTCTAAAAGCTTTGTATTGTCTTGTAAAAAATCATTTTTAATAAATTCATTCAAATCGTTGGTTAACATAGTTATGACTCGATTTTTATGTATACTTTCGCCATCTTTATTCGGACTAGCCTTTTTGAGTAAGTTTTCTATAAGCTTATCCAGTATAGCTTTAGAGTCATCAAGGACCATGTTGGCAGAAGCTGCTCTCGGTCTACTCATGTGTAACCTCTCTCTATGTATATCAAAAGATGCATATATTTATTATAGTTTAAAAATCAAGCTTTTGGGGTATGTTTTGATTTTATTTTCAAAAGAGAAATAGAAAGAATTAAATGATGTATATTCATGAGGTTGATGGGGTCTAGTAAAAGGCCTTTATGTTAAAACACTGCAGAAACACCAAACGTTAACGCATTATCGCTGGTAGCATTACCATTATTTTTTTGTATCTTTTTGAATGAACCGTAATATTGATCACTTTCAAATTCAGCAAATATATTGAATCCTGGCATTAAGCGATAGTAAGGTCTTTCTGTGTATCGCATTTGATTTAAGCCGCTGCCTATCTCAGCTGGAGTAATTGCCTTGGTTGCTAAATAAGCTAATGCACATGTATAAGCATAGGATGATGTATCATAGATGCGTTGGTAAAAACAAAACGATAACGTTGTCCAGGTTCTAAAATAATAAACGCCTGTCACTAAAATAATCTTAATTTTAAATAACGCAGGCCATTCATTATAGTCTATTTTGATTTCGAGCTTCTTGAAATGTATCTAGCACTTTATCTGAATTTAAAATAGCTAAAATGAAACCTGAATTTTTTGAGAACGCATTCACTTGTTTGTTTTTAGTCTTCCATCGTTCATCTAAGGTATTATCAGCTTGTTCTGAGTTTGAATTTACAGCGTTAATTAAATTTATTTGACTAGAGAGTATGCTTTTTATTTCTGCTAACGATCTTGCTTCGTTGATTGCATTTCTTACCGCTTTTGCGCGGCTATTATGATGGTGTCTAGAAAAGAGTACAGAGAATGAATTTTTAATATATTTGTTTAATTCAAAATGAATATCTTTTTTTAATTGATCAAGGTTCTCAACAACAGGATCTGGGTTTTGTATTTGTTCTTGTACGGGATTTTCAGGGGTAAGACAACTATCAAAAAGATCCGCAATGTTTCCTTTAGAACTGGTGTCATTTTGTGAGCTCACTTCGCCAAGTGAATAAGTCGTATTTGGGTATAATTGTTTTACGTCATCAATCGTAACTATTTTATGAATAGAATCTGCTTTTGTTAGGATGATAGAGATGTGGCATTCAGCATCAGCATTTGTTTGTGCCTTTTCGATATAAAAGTCTATTTCTTGTTTATTTAATTCCTGAGTTGAGTCCACTAAAATAAAAACGTAATTTGCTTCTCGACAATAAGAATTAGTAAAGTCATCAAACATTTTATTCCCTGATAAATCCCAAAGGTCGCATTGAATTTGTGATTCTTGGAAAGGGTACACCCCACAATATGCACTTATAGACATGGATGTTGGGCCGAATTCATCGTAGATTAGCCGATTAAAAAAACAGGTTTTCCCGCTGCTTTTTTTACCGAGTAATACAGCTTTTAAGTTGCGTGAATTTGACATGATTTTTTACCTTAGGACCAGGGATAATAATTGTACAATATATAGATTAAGAAAGACTTAAGGTATAAGAATTAATCAGATATTACGGGAGAGTTAAAAACAGAGAATTCGACTAAAATATCAATATAAATAGTAAGTTATATATCGTTATAGGGTCTTGCCCATTCTAATTTAAAGTTAAAAGCGCTGCATTTATGTGATGCAGCGCTTTTTTAGGATGCTTATGAGAAATATAAGGGTAACAGATTTGTTTTGCCTGGTAAGGTTCGCGTCGCTAACTTGGTCTGTTGCTACATAGAGTTTGCTGAAAGGTTTTTAAAACTTTATCTGAATTTTCGATAGCTAAACGAAAACCAGAATTTTTTGAGAAAGCATTCACTCGTTTATTTGAATTTGTCCATCGTTCATCTAAATTAGTATTAGATCCTACTGCGATTTCAGATGAGTTGCTTATTAAAGCCAGCTGACTGGACAGTATGCTTGTTATTTCTGCTGAAGATTTTGCTTGGTTGATGGCATTTCTTACCGCTTTTGCGCGGTTATTATGGTGGTGTCTAGAGAAAAGTACAGTGAATGAATTTTTAATATATTTATTTAATTCAATAGTAATATCATTTTTCAATAGATCAAGATCCCCAACGATAGGCTTCTCAACCACTGGTTTTTCATGGATAAAGCTCTTAAAAAGATCTCTAACTTTAGCGCGGGTGTTTTTTTTAGAGCTCACTTCGCCCAGTGAATAACCGCTATTTTGGTATAATTGTTTTAGTCCATCAATGGTAGCTATTTTATCGTTAGAATCTGTTTTTGTGAGAATGATAGAGATGTGACAATTCTTATTAGCATTCATTTTTGCCATTTCGATAAATTCATTTATTTCTTCTTCGTTTAATTTTTGCTTGGAATCCACTAAGATAAAAGCATAATCTGCGCCACGACAATATGAGCGTAAGCCACTAAGGTTACTTCCTGCTGCGGTATCCCAAAGGCTGCATTTAATTTGGTCTTCTTGGAATTCGATTACACGATTCTCTACGCCTATAGTCGGGAGCATTTTCTCGAACGTATCTTGGTATATCCGCATGAGAAAACAGCTTTTTCCGCTGTTTTTTTTGCCAAGTAAGACAACTTTTATTTCTTTTACTGGGCGTGATTGGGACATGTTTAGTTACCTAGAAGCTATGAATAATGAGCATATTGTACAATATGTAGCTTAAGAAATACTTAACGCATGAAAATTGATCATTATTTTTTTGTGGAGGGTATTGAGAGGAGGGCTGCACATAAAAATCATTAAAAACATGAGGTTACGTGTAATGCGGGGCCTGTCTGTTCCCGGATTTTCGCAGAGCTCAATCCGGGCTACAGCTTAGGTTTCGCAACGTAAGCCTAGCTGCCCATTGTATTTAATCTTAGAGCCAGTATCTTTGGTGAAAAGTTCAGGTCTATATTCAAAATGCATAGTGTCATAGTAACGCCATCTGCCGCCCCACAAAAAACCTTCTTGCTCAAAGATCTCAACAATTTTCATAGGGATATGATTCACATGTGCGAGTGTAGCAAAAGCTCTTCTATATTTTTTTAAATCCCATAACCAATAATTTCCATAATGAGAATTGATATCCATGGCAATTCCAAAACTGTGTGCACTTAAATACGGTTCTTTTTCAACATTGCGCCAATAAAAAGTGCCACCAGGATTTTCTACATATTTCCAATAGGTCATGGGTAACTTTTCTAATTCATTCGATATGCGTTGAATTTTTTTATCTATACCATTCACAGTGGTCACTTTTAAAGGATAGCGACTACCAAATGCTTTGGGCATCCAATAAATGGTAACTAATTTTTTTTTCACTTCAGAGGCTGTGCCGCCATACATTTTTTTAAAAACATTTTCATAGCTGTCACACTGTAAATCGCGTATGGAAACGCTATCGTTCGCGTGATGAGTATGGACAAAGAAGCTCGCTAATTTTGAAAATGCTGAAGCCTCTTGAACTTTAAATTGAGTACCGTCTTTCCACGTGATAGCAGTCGGCGTAACAGCTTTAATTGACTGTGGATAGCCTTCTTGTAAACGTATTAATTCAATATTTGTTTCTGCATACGTATTGAAGGATATACATAATATTAAAATTAACAGAGATAATTTTATTTTAGACATGGAGTTACAACCATTTTCTACGTTTGAAATATTTATAGGGCAACCAAGCTGACAGCAGCATTAAGAAAATCGCAAAAAAATATCCGCCTTTCCAGGATAATTCTGGCATGAAGTGAAAATTCATACCATAAATGCTCGCGATGAGAGTGGGCGGTAAAAAAATAACTGCAGCAACAGAAAATATTTTTATAATTTTATTTTGTTCTATGCTGACCATGCCTAGGGTGGCATCTAATAAAAAATTAATTTTACTTGAGAGGAAATTTGCGTGATCACTTAAAGACGAAATGTCTTTGCTCAACGTTGTTAAATGCTGGTGAGCGTCAGAGTCAAGTTTGTTTCCTATATTTTGAATAAGATAGGTGATTAATCGATTGAAGGAAACTAAGCTTTCTCGCGTTTTAGAATTGAGATCGCCATTAGCGCCAGTTTGTTGCAAGAGTTGTTGATAGTCTAATTTTTTTGTGGGATCCACTTCATAGGAAGGATCAAAAATAACTTTAGAATACGTATCTAAACGATGACCTATAATTTCTAAAATATCAGCTAAACGATCTACTGTTGCATCTAAACATTCAATAAGCAGACTTGCAGGCTGGGTATAAGTTTGTAATTTTTTTCTAACGTGAGAGATGAATAAACGAAATGCTTGCGGTTCTATATAACGTATAGTGATGAGTTGTTTTTCTGTCAGTATAAAAGTCACTGCATCATATTTAGGTTCGTTAGAATCGGATTGCGCTAACATCGTTGCTGTCATAAAGAGAGTATCGTCTTCTTTATAAAGACGGCTAGATAATTCTATTTCACTCATTTCTTCACGCGTGGGAATTTTTAATCCCAAGCTTTTTTCTAATTCATTTTCTTCTTGTTTAGTAGGCGATAGTAAGTCTATCCACAGTGCGGTTTCAGGATTATTTTGTTCAGGATAAATAAAAATCATAATGATTATCTCTGGCGCCTACGTTTAAGAGAATTTAAAAATTCAATAAAGAGTGAGAAGCCCATAGCAAAATAAATATAACCGCGTGGTACATGGTATCCGCATCCATCTGCAATTAAGATAGTACCGATTAAAATAAGAAAACTGAGAGCTAACATTTTGATAGTAGGATGACGTTCAATAAAGCGACTTAGCGGTTCACTGACAAAAATCATTGCGAGTATAGCAATAGTGATAGCAACAGCCATCACCCAAAAAATTTGAGTCAGTCCTATAGCCGTCAGCACGCTGTCTAGTGAAAAAATAATATCGAGTATTGCGATTTGAATGACTATCAAAAAAAAATGATTTTTTTTAGGTTGTATGTTGATTTCAGAAGATGCTTGTGGGTCGAGTTCAAAATGAATTTCTTGAGTTGCTTTAGCTAGCAAGAAAATGCCGCCACCTAATAAAAATAAATCTCTTCCAGAAAATGCCCATCCCATAAAGGCGAATAATGGCTTGGTCAGTTGAGTGAGCGCAAGCGCGGAAGCTAATAAAATGAGACGCGTCACCCAGGCTAGTGTTAAACCCAGTTGACGGGCTTTGCGCTGCAGATGCTTAGGCAATTTTTGCGTGATAATAGCAAGGAATACAAGATTGTCTATGCCAAGCACAAGCTCTAGTATAGTTAGTGTGGTTAAGCTGAGAGCGATATCTATAAAAGTGTCCATTGGTATCAAGATACCAATTTTACTCACATAAACAAAGTGCAATTTTTAGCAATTTATTTGCCTAATTATACTCTGCAGATGTAAACTTGCGCGCAGCACCTAAATCTTACTGTTATTAAATGGATTCAATATGCAGACTAAGTTAATGCTTAATGAACATTCACGTATTTTTGCTAAATTTTTTCCTTGGATAGTTTGGGGTCTCAGTAGTTTGTTTGTGACATATCAAATGCTATTACAGACAGCGCCCAGTGTCATGATAACTGATTTAGAGCAAGCATTTTCCATAAATGAGTTTGGCGTAAGTTTATTATCCTCAAGTTTTTTTTATACTTATGTTTTGTTTCAAATCCCTGCCGGTATGTTAATTGATCGTGTACAACCGCGTTATTGTTTAACCTTTTGTTTTCTAGCGATTGCAGTCACAACGATACTCTTAGCCGGCTCACATTCTTTATTCGTGGCAAAATTAAGTCGGGTTTTGCAAGGCGCGTTTTCAGCGCTTTCTGTTGTTCCCGCACTGTATTTGGCAGCGACTTGGTTTCCACCCGCTCGATTTGCTTTATTGGCAGGCCTAACAGAGATGATAGGTATGTCAGGTGCTGCTATGGGACAAATAGGGTTAGCACCTGCTATGGAAGTATTGGGATGGCGATCTACTTTGTTAGCCTGTGCATTGATAGGCCTCGCGTTGGCAGTGTTAACATGGACTTTTGTGAGGAGTAAACCTTCAACAGAAACAGAAAAACATGCAAATCATGCATCTAACTCACAAAATATTTTTCATAACTTACTTACTGTGATTTCATATCGCCAAGCGTGGATTAATGGTTTGTTTTCTGGGTTATTATTTTCAGTGGCTGCAGCATTTGGTGCTTTTTGGTGTATTCCATTTTTGATGCATGTGTATGGTGTTTCATTAACAACGGCAGCAGCTGCCAGTTCTATGACATTATTCGGTGCGTCCTTAGGTGCACCCGCGATAGGATGGGTGTCTGATAAAATGGGTCTGCGTAAATTGCCTATGATGATGAGTACTGTCATAGTCCTTTTCTTCATGCTTGTTATTTTGTATGTGCCAGCCTTAAGTTTACCCGTCATGTTTTGTTTGTTATTTGCCGTTGGTTTTTTTAGTAGTTCGTATGCTTTACCTTTTGCAGTCATGAGAGACATTATGCCTGCCCACGTAAGAGGGACGGCTATGGGCTATACCAATATGATGTGTATTTTAATCGGGTCTCCTATCTTGCAGCCTTTAATTGGATGGCTGTTAAACATAGATACTCAGTCAAGTTCAGCAGTTGCTTATCAACATGCTTTAACAGCTTTACCTATTTGTTTAGCAGTTGCTTTAATATTGTCTTTTTTTATTCAAGAAACATATTGTGGTAGTCAGGGATCGGAAGTGGATGAGGCATCTTTTTTAAAAAATGCTGTTATAATCGAATAAAATTGGCAGGAGTTCGGGCTGCAGAGGGTTAATATATTGTGGAGCACGACTTGATGCCATGGATGGCATCTTTAAGCACAAGGATGTGCTGTTTGGAGTGCGGAACCAATATATTAACCCTCTTCAGTCAGGGCTCTTATTAACAAGGAAGTTCTGTATGCATGATTTATTTTTGATTTTATTCCGCTTATCTTGTTTGGTTTTAATTGTAGGCATGATCAGCCCTCTTTATCCTATCTATTGGATGCCAATAAAATCACGTGCGCGCGTTGCAGCAGTCTATGGGCCTATGGTCTTTGTCTTTCTCTTGTTATCCATTTTTACTATACCCAAGCAAGTCACATCTACTGAGGCTGTATCAAGTAATGCGCCTCTTGATATTGCAGCATCTGCTAGTCTCAATTCACCTGAAGAACAAAAATTTATAGATACGATTACAAAATTTGCTGCTGATTATAAAAAATCGACTTCAGTCGTTGATAGAAATAAAATTTGGGCGAATAGAGAAGCGGCAATCGCTGAACTAAAAATCATGGGACAGAAAGTGACTGGTTGGTCAGGTCGTATTAAACAATCAGGCTTGACTCCAGAAGGGATGGCAGTGGTTGTGCTGGCTCTTGATGGTGATATTACAATTAGAACAAATAAAGATGGCTTTTCAGATGCGCAAGATCATACGTTGATTTCACAAGATTCAGATATTTATTCCAATATCTTAAAACTGAATAATGGCCAGCAGGTAAAATTTTCTGGCACGTTATTGAAAAATTCAGATACTAATGAAGTGAATAGCATGATGAAGCCCACTTATATTATGAAATTTGAAACCATAGAAGCTCAGTAAAATGAGCTTGATTATGGGCTGGGCATAGTCGTTTCTTTTTTGATTTCTAATAAATGTATGCGTCTATTGTCGCTGTGTAAAATTTTAAAAACATAGTTTTCAATTTTAATTTTTTCGCCACGTTTAGGTAGATGCCCAAATCCTTTTAAAACTAAACCCCCTATGGTATCAAATTCTTCGTCGCTAAATTCAGTATTAAAATATTCATTAAAATCATCGATAGGGGTTGTCGCTTTCACAGTATAATTTCCATCGACGTGTTTTTTAATTTGATCATCTTCATCAATGTCATATTCGTCTTCTATGTCACCGACTATTTGTTCTAAGACATCTTCTATAGTGACCAATCCTGCAACATGACCGTATTCATCTATGACTATGGCCATGTGATTGCGGTTGATGCGAAATTCTTTTAAAAGAATATCTAATCGTTTGCTTTGAGGAATAAAGGTGGCTGGACGCAAGATGTCAGCCATTTCAAATTCGCGTACGTCTTTTTGAAAATAATATCGCAATAAATCTTTAGCAAGTATAGTGCCTATCACATCATTGCTTGAGCTGTCTGTTACTGGAAAACGTGAGTGGCCTGATTCAATCACTAAAGGTAACAATCCTTCTAGTGTGCTTTCACGATCGACTGCTACCATTTGCGAGCGTGGAATCATGACTTCACGTACTTGCATTTCTGAAACTTGCAAAACGCTTTCTATCATGCTTAACATTTCTGCGCTCATTAAATCACGTTCTTCAGCATCACGCAGTGTTGCCATTAGTTGTGCTTTATTTTTTGGTTCGCGGCTTAATATGTTTGTCAGTCGTCCTAACCATGAGCGATGCTTAATATTATCTTCCATTGTGATTACTCTTTAATGATTTCATAAGGATTGCTAAAGTTAAGTGTCTGTAAAATTCGAATCTCTTCCGTTTCCATTTTTACTGCGTCAGTTTCATTTTCATGATCATACCCTAGTAAATGTAATACACCGTGAACTATCATATGTGCCCAATGTGCTTCTACGGTTTTGTGTTGTGTGTCGGCTTCTGCATTTACAACAGCTGCACAAATCACGATATCACCGAGTAATGGAATATCCATTTGAACGTCGCTAGGGATCTCAAAGGGAAATGATAAAACATTAGTGGCATAGTGTTTGTGCCTGTAATTGGAATTGAGTGCCAACATTTCTTTTTCATTCACTATACGTATCGTTAATTCTGCAGAGGATATTAATTGGCGTAGCGCTGACGTTGCCCATTTTTTTAAAAGTGGAGCAGCTGGTGCAAAAGTTTTTCGCGTTGCGCGTTGCACAAGTATGCGATACATTTTATTTTTTAGATCCTTTGACGATATTATTATGTTTTTCGTAGGCTTCTACTACGCTTTGAACTAAGGGGTGACGCACTACATCGCTTGTTAAAAAATGTGTGAAGCTAATGCCTTCTACACCTTTTAAAACTTCTATTGTATGAATTAAACCAGAGTCACGATGATTATTTAAATCGATTTGAGTAATATCACCTGTAATGACAGCTTTAGAATTAAATCCTAGTCGTGTTAAAAACATTTTCATTTGTTCTGTCGTGGTGTTCTGACCTTCATCTAAAATGATAAAGGAATCATTGAGAGAGCGTCCTCGCATATAAGCTAAAGGAACTAATTCGATAACACCTTTATGAATTAATTGTCCTACTTCATCAAAGCCTAGCATTTCATATAAGGCATCATACAAAGGCTGTAAATAGGGATGCACTTTTTGTGCGAGATCGCCTGGCAAGAATCCTAATTTTTCACCTGCTTCAACTATAGGTCTGACTAATATGATACGACTCACACGCCCTGACTCTAATGCTTGAACAGCACAGGCTACAGTAAGATAAGTCTTGCCTGTTCCTGCAGGACCTATTCCAAAGTTGATATCATGATCCGCAATTTGTTGTAGAAAATGTTTTTGATTTTCTCCGCGCGCACGGATGACGCTGCGTTTGGTGCGTATTTCTGTAAAGGAGTGATCGGAGGCTGCATGTAACGTTGGGTTGGCTTTAAACGATTGCAAATAAATATGAATTTGTTTAGGAGTCAAGGGACGATCTTTTTGAGTGATGTCATAAAGTTCTGTCAACGCCTCACATGCATTTTTGACGGCATTTACATCGCCACTGATAGCAAACGTAAATGCTCTTTGCTTAATGGTGACTCCCAATCTTTCTGATAGGGTATGTAGGTTTTCGTCATTAATACCGCAAAGATTTAGTAACCGCTTATTATTTTCGGGAGTGAGTACTAATACTTGAGAATAATCAGTCGCTTTCAAGGTGATTCACCATCTCCTGTTTAGGGGGTCTTATTTTAATTATAGCGTATTTTGGATTATTTTTACTTTATTTTAACTCACCTTTCAATGAGTTAGGTAAGGCATCTGTGATTTTAACGTGAATAAGTTCTCCAATTAGGTCAGGAGAGCCGATAAAATTTACAACTCTATTGTTCTCTGTACGGCCTGATAGTTTCTCTGGATTTTTGCGAGAAGGGCCTGTGACGATGATGGGCTGTTCTGTTCCTATCATGGCATCGCTAATACGTTTGGTATTCAGAAGAATGCGATTTTGTAAGACAGCCAATCGTTGTTTTTTAACGTCCATAGGTACATTGTCAGGTAACTGTGCTGCAGGTGTTCCGGGTCTAGGGCTGTAAATAAAACTAAATGAATTATCGAAACCAATTTCATGAATCAAATTCATGGTGTCTTCAAAATCAGCTTCTGTTTCGCCAGGAAAACCAATAATAAAATCGGATGTGACAGCAATGTTTGGCCTAACTTTTTTTAATCGTCTAATTTTAGATTTGAACTCCAGTGCAGTGTAACCGCGTTTCATAGCTGCAAGTATGCGGTCAGAGCCACTTTGCACAGGCAAATGTAGATGATTAGCAAGTTTAGGCACATCAGCATAGGCTTGAATTAAATTGTGAGAAAAAGCGAGTGGGTGTGATGTCATAAATCGTATGCGTAATACATCATCGAGAGTGGCTATATATTCTATGAGCTTAGCAAGATCGGCTGTTTCGCCATCATGCATTAAACCACGATAATCATTTACATTCTGTCCCAGCAGTGTGATTTCTTTTACGCCTTGCTCTGATAAGCTCACGACTTCTGCTAATACATCATCAAGCGGGCGACTGATTTCTTCTCCACGTGTGTAAGGGACTACGCAGAAACTGCAATATTTGCTGCAACCTTCCATGATGGAAACCAAAGCGCTGGGGCCATCTGCACGCGGCTCTGGCATGCGATCAAATTTTTCAATTTCTGGAAAGCTCACATCTACGACTGATTTATGGCTGGTTTGATTTTCTTTTAGCATGTCACCAATTCGATGTAATGTCTGAGGACCAAAAATAAAATTGACGTAAGGTGCTCGTTTTAAAATAGCATCACCTTCTTGGCTGGCAACGCAGCCGCCTACGCCTATCACTAAATTAGGTTTTTTTAATTTAAGGTCGCGCCATCTGCCCAGTTCAGAATACACTTTTCCTTCCGCTTTTTCGCGTATAGAACACGTATTTAAAAGTAAAACATCGGCTTCTTCAGGGTTCTTGGTTTGTTCTAATTGGTGAGATGCCTTAAGAACGTCAGCCATTTTGGATGAATCGTATTCATTCATCTGGCAACCGTGAGTTAAGATATAAACTTTATTCATTATGGCCTCGTTTTGTACTTATAAAATCGTGTTGCGTATAATAGACCATTATCTGGTAATTTTCGAGTCAGAAATCGTCATTTTAAGATTCAGTCTGGATGGATGGAGTAACAAGTATCAGCTTGCCTGTCAGGAGAAAATAAAATCTCTAATAATCAAAGAGATAGAAGATTTAGTTCATTTTTTTCGCCAATAATATGTACATTATTGAGTCATTATGATAAGATTTTGACATATTTCACACTTAAAAACGAGATTATCATGGCGTCATCAAGTTCGTTCTTTCCTAGGGTAACGTCTGTTCCATCATTAAAAGAACTAGTCGCTACACATCTTACGAATCAGCTAGGCAGTGTTAGCGCTGTTAAAGAATTTATCTCAGAAAATGCGAATATCGCTTTTGAGCCTATGCTCGAGGGTCAATTAGAACGTCTGCAATCTCAATTTAAGAAGTTGTTAGAACATGTAGTTTTAGGTAATCAAAAAGAAGCTGAAGATATTATCAAAGAAAATCCTAACTTATTATTATATAAACGAACAGTAGTTGATTATTCAGGACGTATAATTGAAGGCACTGCATTACAAATTGCTTTGGGTGCTGAAGATGTCCGCTTCCATGATGATGAAGTCGCTATGGTTGAAATGATTATGCGACATTTAAAAAAATTGCCTGATGGTGAATTAAAAATTCAAAAGCAAATTCAACAACAATTTCCAGAGGGTTGGGAAATAAAAGAAAATGAACGTGCTCAGAACGATTTAACTGCACTTAATAAAGTAATTAAAACTATTTCTGATGCGCAGCCTAATGATGATTGTGAAGCGGCACTTGAAGAATTTAGAAATCATTTGAAACCTAAAGGCGTGATCACAACGGGGAAACATTTCAACGCACAATTACTTGTTGAAGCTTACAAATTATATATTAAAAATTATGACAGCTTTGGCGGTAAAAGCGCTAAGAATAAATTAGTTTGGCGCAAGGTGATCGGTTATATACAACGATTTTTACCAGCTAACTATGCGCAGGCGTTCTGCAGAGGTGTTCATAGTGTTGTTCTTCATGGTGAAAGATTAAATCGCAGTTTGAAATTTCGTTTTGATAATGATGTTTCCTTTTTTCCTCTCGATACTAATAGTGATAAACGGTTAGGTTTTAATTTTGCGTTGCGCGGTTGTGGGGAGAAAGGGAAGCGTAATGCTACACCTGCAATGGTGAGTCTCTGCTTGAAAGATTATGCAAATCTTATCGAGAAAAAAACATTAAGGCTGCAGGAACTATGCAAGGTCCAGAAATTCAGGCTGACTATATAGTTATGTAGCGGGTGTCAATGCAAGAACTAAAAACGTTTTTAAGATCGCAATTCTTTATGTCCTCTGCTAGAGCTTGTCATGTTTATTCCTTAAATTAAATTTGTAAACGTGGGCTATTCTCAATTTCAACACTAGGTTGATTATTTTTTCTCTTAAAAAAACTGCAAATATCGGTGCAGCTTGGCAACGAATGATAAATATCTTTCACGGTATCTTTGACTTTATCTTGATTGAAAAGTATGCCATTTAGCATTTGCTCTATAGCAAGTAGAGTGATAATGGTAGTGATCATCGGTGTATCGTTTCCAATGAGAGGTTGTAATGTCCCTATTGTTGACATTGCACCGACTATTGCGCCACTCACATTTAAAATGAGTGCTACAGTGATAGTTGTATTTGATGAAGGTGTTGCTGTGAGAGGAATCACATCGGCGGCTGGTACTTCTTGCTGCAATTTTTTTAAATGTTCTCGGTTAGCAATTCGTTCTATTTCAGCATGATATAAAAGCTTACCAAAAAATAAGGCGCTGAGTGGAATAGTTAAAGTGTGTGCTAACGTAGAATCTATTACATGCGAAAGTTGATTCGCAATACCATAACCAAAATAGCCGCCTAAACAGGAACGGAATAAAATTAACAACGCAATCATAGGTTCTTTTTTAAATAAAAATAATCGACCTTCTTCTTGTAACATATTTTCTTTATGTATTTTTTTAATGATACGAATTAATTGTTGTTGTGTTTGATGTAAATTTCTATCTGTCGCTTGCATATGTTGCATAGTTAAAATTTGTTGTGCCATCAAATGCAGATCTGGTTTATCATTCAAAATGGATTCGATTTTTTCTTTGTGATTCATGTAGTGGTTGAACGTTGAAGGATAGCGCGTGCATAGCCCATGTAGAAAAGTACAAGCAGCAATAAATGGAGGTGGAAACCAAAATCCTAACGTTTGTTCTGATTTAACTGCGATAAAATAAAAAAATGGATAAACACGCAGACCAATAGAACTTGCACCTTGCAACCAAATTTGTATGGGTGTTGTAACGTTGCCTTTATACATTTCTTTTAAAAGCCAAGGTCTATTTTTTTTATTCCGCCAAAAATCTAACCCTTCGTAGTAATCTGGATTAGTGTATTTTTTAAAATATTCATTTCCATAAAACAGTGTGATAGCAGTCGCAACTTTCGCTCCAGCTGTTGAATAATCTAAAGGCATATAAATTAATTCTGTCATAGTGGCAGTTGAATTCAGGGGCAACAGAATTGTTTGATTGATGAGAAATTTGAGTGAGTCTATCAATGCATTACCAGGATGTTGTTTGAGGTACGTGAGCGTTTCTGCAAAATATTCTTTGTAAGGTTTTTGTGTTGCAAATTCTAAAGTGGATTTGATGGATTCTTTTCTTACTGAAAAAACACACATAAAAAATATGACATCAATGATAGAAAGGGGTACGCCAATTCCATATCCCACTGCATTTGAAACAGGTGTGTTGGGATTAAAGACTTGAACAAATGTTTCTATGCCTTGATTGCTTGTCGTGATAGGGAATATCAGAAAAAGTGAGCACGAACCATAATTTGCAAGAATATAATTAATTTGATAGTACCAATACGTTTTTTTATATTCAGCAATGAGGTTGTCGAGTTCTTGAGGGTTTTTGTCAAATTTATTTTGGAGTGCTTTAAGTTCAGCTTCTTCAAATCCTTGAAGATATCGTAATTTTGAAAGCGGTGAGAGTGCGAGTTCTGCATCATTCTTATGTTCTTCTTCTAGCATTTTTTTATTTACTCTTACCAGTGATTACCTATTCAAATAAAAAGAGTTCAGATGAATAGTTGCCATAACAATTGCCTATGTTTAGACTTGACCTTTATAATAGTTTTTTAATTAGAATGAAAGAATATTAAATGAATCTTGAATTACAAAAACGAGCTGAAGAGCTAGGATTGGCGAATATACAACGACATATATTTTTATGTTGTGACCAGACCAAGCCTAAATGTTGTGATTATGAAGCTGGAATGGCATCGTGGAATTACTTAAAAAGCCGGCTCGAAACGTTATCTCTCAGTCAACATGGTAGTATTTTTCGTTCTAAAGTGAATTGTTTACGTGTCTGTCAGTCTGGTCCTATTGCGGTTGTTTATCCCGAAGGCATTTGGTATCACTCTTGTACTCCTGCTGTATTAGAAAGAATTATTCAAGAGCATTTAATTAATGGTCAACCTGTCACAGACTATGTGTTGAGTGCGCCATGACTATTGCTCGTATTTATCAGGCAATTCCTTTGTCAATTCACTCTGTTATTACGTTGGATGCTGGGGCTAGCCATCATTTAGCCAGTGTTTTGCGCGCTAACATAAATGATAAAATTACTCTTTTTAACGGGGAAGGCGGAGAATTTGCAGGGATTATTGCTGCTATTGAAAAGAAAAAAGTCACAGTAAAAATTGAAGCTTATCATCCTCGCGTAGCTGAGTCTCCTTTGGAAATTTGTTTGGCGCAGGGTATTTCACGCGGTGAAAAAATGGATTTCACCATTCAAAAAGCGGTGGAATTGGGGGTGAGTCAAATAGTCCCTCTTTTTACTGAGCGTTGCAATGTGAAGCTGGATGCAGATCGTTCTCAAAAAAGAGTAGAACATTGGCAGTCGATTATCATAAGTGCATCTGAACAATCTGGGCGCAATATTCTTGCCAAGCTTGAGCCGCCGCAAATGCTCACTCGCTGGATAGGATCTGTTCAGATGGATCAAGGGTTTGTTTTAGCACCTACCTCCGAGCAAAAATTAAATTCATTTTCATTGCAAAAAAAAGCGAGAGTGATTTTATTGATTGGTCCTGAGGGTGGGTTAAGCGAAAATGAAATTAAACTGGCTGTTCAGAAAAATTTTGCGCCATTAAATTTAGGACCGCGCATTTTGCGTACAGAGACGGCTGGAATAGCGGCTATTACTGCTCTGCAGTGTTATTTTGGGGATATGACTAATTAACAAACATATGTATTTAGGTTCTTGGGATATTTTTTATTTTCACGTATAATTGCCCCTGGTTGCTAATAAGTCACCAAACTGCTGAAGGCAGTTAAAGAATTTGAACGGCGTTATGTTTGTTACTGGTAACAAATTTACATAGCTAATTATTACTCACTTCAGGGAAAGATAATAAATGGATAAAAACACCATGGATAAAAATGCAATCGATGCAATTTCTGAGTCTTCCGAGCACTCTTTACAAAGCAGTGTTGCGCAAATCATGCAGCATTATTTTATTAGTCTTAAAGGCGAAGAACCACGCCATGTCTATGACTTTTTCTTGGATGAGATAGAAGAGCCTTTGTTAACCATTGTGATGAAATTTACACGTGAAAATCAATCTGAAGCAGCGCGTATTTTAGGCTTGTCTCGCGGCACCTTGCGCAGCAAGTTAAAAAAATTCGGTATGCTTTAATAATTCAATAAAACGAATTCTGGCATCATTCAGCACAAGGATGTGCTGTTTGTAGCGCGGAATTAATATATTAACCCTCTTCAGTGGGAGTTCCTGTAGATTAAAGGATTAATTTGGTTATCAGTTGATCGTATAGACCACTGTTGTTATCATAAAACATTATGCTATTAGCTGAAAAATGGATTTAGGCGCGTAATATGCTTACAGGATACCAGCAAGTTATCCATGACCTGTCTGAACGTATCGTCTTAGCTCAGAAACCTATACGAATTTTAGATGCCTTAAAATGGAATGTAGGTGTTAAGAATCAATTCTTCAAAAATAAATTTAAAAAACTTCCTGCAGTTGATCTAAACTATTATTTAGAAAACGACCCTCTTAATTTTGATCCTCTCAAAAAAATCGCAGAATTTCACGATATTGAGCGATCTATACGCCGTCAATTAGGCCAATATAGCGGTGTAGGCAGTATTATGCAGCGTATGTGTCACGAGTATTCTCGAGTCGTTGAAATGTTAATGGCTAGGGGCACACCTGTGTTCACTGAAATTTCACAAGAGCTATATGGCAGTTCTGAAGATGCATTTCATATAGGTGCTCCCACGTTAAAAGATTTAGCATCCTTGGTCGGTGAGACTCTCACCAACATAAAAGATCAAGTCACTACAGAGGCAGACGAGAAGATTTATACGAGTGAAGATGTGGTGGCTATATTGGGTGAAAGATTAGCGGCATATTTTGCCGATAATGATAAGGTACGTGTGGTATTAAGCGATGGAATTATTGCAGATGCTTCAGCGGGTGCTGAGCGCATTAAGATACATAAAGGGATGATGTTTAGTGAACGAGATATTCGAGTCTTTCAAATTCACGAAGGTTGGGTACACTTAGGGACTACATTAAATGGCATGGCTCAACCCATATGTACCTTTTTAAGTAAAGGGCCGCCTTCTTCTACTATTACTCAAGAAGGTTTAGGAATCATTGCAGAAGTATTTACATTTTCCTCTTATCCAGGCCGTGTTAAACGATTAACGAATCGTATTACTGCGGTGAATATGGCAGAAGAGGGTGCAAATTTTTTAGATGTTTTTAACTTTTATAGAGAGCAGGGTTTAACAGAGGAAGAAAGTTATCATTTCACTTCTCGTGTTTATCGTGGGAGCATTCCTGACGGCGGCCCTTTTACCAAAGATTTATCTTACACTAAAGGTTTTATTTTAATTTATAACTATATTCGTTTGGCTGTGCAGCGTGGATTGTTGAGTCAAATTCCTATGCTTTTTTTAGGTAAAACAACACTAGAAGATATTCATATACTGTCGGATTTGGTAGAAGAAGAAATTATTATTCCACCTAAATACATTCCGCCACAATTTGCTGATATCGCAGCACTGAGCGCATGGATGTGCTATTCATTATTCTTAAACAAGTTAGATTTAACACGTATGGCCACTGATTTTAAGGCAATTTTGCATTAAAAGATCAGTAGTGCGTAGGTTGGGTTGAGTGCTTTTTACGAAACCCAACATACTGTAACGTATAGAAAAAGCTGAATAGTACTGTAGGTTGGGTTGAGTTCTTTTTACGAAACCCAACATAACGTTACGTTGGGTTTCGTAAAAAGCACTCAACCCAACCTACAACTTGTTTGAGGGGCCTTGCTCTCTAGCCCTTGCCGCCACGATGTTTATCATGCTCAATACTTTGTTCTATAAATTCTATAATGGAACTTGCGACATCAATTTTTGTTGCTTTTTCTATGCCTTCTAATCCAGGAGAGGCATTGACTTCAATAATCAAAGGACCGCGGTTTGAGCGAACGATATCAACACCTGCAACATTTAATCCCATAATGTGAGCTGCGCGTATAGCCATAGTGCGTTCTTCTTCTGTGATCTCAGCAGCACTTGCTGCGCCGCCTCTATGTAAGTTTGAGCGAAATTCTTCAGGAGAGTTGGATTGGCGTTTCATCGCAGCAACAACGTTATCACCGACGACAAAGCAGCGTATATCAGCTCCATTCGCTTCTTTAATATATTCTTGAACAAGAATATTCACTTTTAGCCCTAAAAAAGCTTCCATTACACTTCTTGCAGCTTTTGCTGTTTCAACTAAAACAACACCTATGCCTTGTGTCCCTTCTAAAAATTTAATAACAAGAGGAACGCCGCCGACCATTTTGATGAGGTCTTGAATTTCATCAATGGAATGTGCAAAACCAGTAGTTGGCAGGCCTATCCCTCTTTTGGATAATAGTTGCAAAGAGCGTAATTTATCGCGCGCTCTTGTGATGGCGACTGAGCCATTTACGCAAAATACATTCATCATTTCAAGCTGTCGCACAACAGCTGCGCCGTAAAAAGTAACAGAAGACCCTACTCTAGGAATGACGGCATCATAATGTTTTAACTCAGCGCCTTTGTAATGAATAGTAGGCTGAGCAGAAGTGATGTTCATATAGCAACGTAATGTATCAATGACATCGGCTACATGACCGTGATTTTTTGCAGCCTCGACTAAACGTTTCGTGGAATACAAATCACGACTTCTGGAAAGAATAGCAATCTTCATAAAGTAAAAACCTTGTTATTTTGTTGAGATAAATGACCTAGCTGGGTTAACCATAAAATGTTTGCGAATCGCACTTCTGCCTAAGAGCATACGAAACAGCATTGTATCACGTTCAGTTAAGGTGATTTCAATTGGCCAACTCGTACCACCTATTATCAAGGGCGTACGAATAACGTAGCGTTCTTCGCGATGACCGCCCGAGTCTGTCACCCAGCGCAAGTCTATCACTTCAGCTTCACACGTTATAATTTTACTCGTATCATGCTGTAAAGGGTGTATGTCAAATTGTACGCGATTTTGGCCGCCTTCTTTAAAAGGCCTTAAGGCAAATGCATGCAATGCTGATGTGCGGGCGCCAGTATCTACTTTGGCTTTGATTTTATCAATACCTAGTTCAGGTAGAGATACCCATTCGCGCCAGCCTATAGGAGGATAGTGTTTCATTTTATTCCTTTGGGTAGAACCTGAAGTTAGAAGTTTTCTTGGAAACATTAAACAGTATTTTGGGGTTATGCTCCAGATTTTCTTACGGTTTTGAAAAAATACCTGTAGCTTTTTTAGCTAATTTGTGTAATAATTTACCATATTGTGAGTAAAACTGTTTAATACGTATAAATATTCCATTAGGGTGTAGCTATGAGTTCTAATAGATCATCAACATCAGATATTCAAAAGAATTTGTCAGACGCTAATGCTCACATTAGAAAAAGTTCTGATCCTATAGCTATTCCCAAATCTGATAAAAAAGAAATTTCTTTTAGATCAGAAGCTCCATTTGTTCATTCTTATCCTCGTGAATCTCAGCAGTTACCTAAAGATTTTATAGCATTGCTTGAAAAGCAAGAGGCCAAAGAAGCACTAGAAAGCAATACACATGGGTTTAGAAACAAATAAATTTTTTTATTGCCTTTGATTGTATTGGCGAATTAAGGGGAGAAAAGATTTTTCCCAAGAGTCTTGAGTCAGAGCCCCTAGAAATTCATAACGTATTATGCCCTTATCAATTAAAAATAAGGTAGGCGTTCCACGCACCTGCAGTAGACGACCCATAGCTCCATCATAATCAATCCCTGTTTTGATGAATGGATTCCCCGCACCATTTAACCACGCTTGCGCATCTCTTCGATTATCATTATAAATAATGCTGTAAATGGGGATGATTCTAGTTTGACTAAGCTCCATCAAAAAATCATGCTCATACTTACATGCTCCACACCAAGATGCCCAAATCACTAATAGGCTAATTTTATCATTTAAATCGTTTTGAGTAAGGGATAGGTCGGGTTGCCAGAGGTCAGGCAGCTGAAAGTTTGGGAGACGCTTATTGAGTTGCTCTGTAGCAGATTCCTGCGAGCTTGCATGTTGAATGCAATAAAGCAAATAAAAAAATATAAGAATGACTGTCATGTAAAGTAAGGATTTCACGAGTTGCATCATGTTTTCCTATAGGAATTAGAGTTTAGTGTAACTGATAATGATGTAAAGATTCTATACGGATATGTCACTACGAACGGTTTGTAGATATGTTAAAATAAACGGCTATAGGAGAAGGAGAGCGATTAATGGCTTTGAACATCACTCAAAAATTAATTCAGTCCCATCTTTTAGACGGACAAATGATCGCAGGTCATGAAATAGCTCTTAAAATAGACCAAACTCTCTGCCAGGATGCAACGGGTACGCTAGTCATGTTAGAGCTAGAAGCCATGGGGGTGGCGAGAGTTAAAACGGAACTTTCTGCTCAATACGTGGATCACAACTTAATTCAAGAAGATTTCAAAAATGCGGATGACCATCTTTTTTTAGAAAGTGCGGCGCAACGATTTGGTGTTTGGTTTAGTCGCCCAGGCAATGGTGTTAGTCATCCCGTGCATATGCAAAATTTTGGTAAACCTGGCAAAACATTACTGGGCTCTGATAGTCATACCTGTGCAGCGGGTTGCTTAGGAATGTTAGCTATGGGTGCAGGTGGCTTGGAAGTTGCTATGGCCATGGCGGGACATCCATTTTATGTCACTATGCCTAAAGTATTCGGAATTAAATTAACGGGTAAAATGCCAGAATGGGTGAGCGCAAAAGATATTATTTTAGAAATGCTCAGACGTTACGATGTCAAAGGCGGCGTGAATTGTGTACTAGAATATTATGGTTCGGGTTTAAAACATTTGACGGCCATGGATAGACATGTGATTGCAAATATGGGCGCTGAGTTAGGTGCGACTGCAACCGTTTTTCCATCCGATAAAGAAACTTATAAATTTTTATTAAGCCAAGAACGTTCTCAAGATTGGATAGAGTTGGTTGCTGATAAAGGTGCGAAATACGATAAAAAAGATGAAATTAAATTAGATCAGCTAGAACCATTAATCGCTTTGCCTTCGAGTCCAGGAAAAGTTGTTCCAGTTAGCGAAGTTGTTGGTCGTGATTTATATCAAGCTTATATAGGTTCTTCTGCAAATCCAGGATATCGCGATTATGCGATAGCAGCATTGATGGTAAAAGGACAGCGTATTCCTTCGCGCGTTTCATTTGATATTAATCCTGCATCACGCAATGAATTAGAAGAATTAGCAAACGAAGGTTTGTTATCTGATTTAATTCATGCGGGTGCTCGTATTCATCAAGCAGGCTGTAATGGATGCATAGGCATGGGGCAAGCCCCTGCAAGTGGTCGTAATAGTTTACGCACTGTTCCAAGAAATTTTCCAGGTCGTTCAGGAACACGTGAAGACAGTGTGTACCTTTGCAGTCCTGAAGTTGCAACAGCCTCTGCATTAAAAGGTGTGATTACTGATCCGCGTCAATTAGGCATCCCTTATCCAAAAGTAAAATATCCACGTAAAAAAATGTTGAATCGTGATTTATTAACTGCGCCTTTAGCTTTAGAAAAAGCATTAACTATAAAGTTAGTGAAAGGTCCTAATATTGCATCCTTACCTATACTTACGCCTTTATCTAATGAATTAACTTTGCCAGTGTTATTAAAAATGGGAGACAATATTTCGACTGACGAAATCATGCCAGCCGGCGCACGTGTTTTACCGTTTCGCAGTAATATCCCAAAAATTAGTGAATTTTCATTTGATGTGATTGATGAAAGTTATTTTAAACGCGCAAAAGACATTGTTAACACAACAGGTCACATGGTTGTTGCTGGTGAAAATTATGGGCAAGGCTCTAGCCGTGAGCATGCTGCACTTGCACCTCGCTATTTAGGATTACACGCAGTGCTTGCTAAAAGTTTTGCACGCATACATTGGCAAAACTTAGTAAACTTTGGCATTCTGCCGCTCACATTTAGCAATGCTTCTGATTATGAAAAAATTTCTCAAGGCGATGTTGTTGAAATAAAAGAGATACACGATAAATTAAAATCAGGAAAACAATTAACGGTAGTCATTAAAGACAAAAATATTTCTATTCCAGTTACGCATGCATTATCTCCGCGTCAAATTGAAATTTTATTAGATGGCGGCTTAATCAACTGGGCAAGAAAACAATCGGATTATAAATGAACGGTACACGCTAAAGAGGATGTAGCCCGGATTTCCGCAGTGCTCCTCTTGAACGAGAATTTTTTAGTATTCAATTTTTAGTTAGGAATAAACATGTCTATTCAATCTGCGGTTCCGTTTCAGTGGGATGATCCCTTTTTATTTGAAGATCAACTAAGTGAAGAAGAACGAATTATTCGTGATGCAGCGCGTACTTATGCTCAAGAAAAGTTGCAGCCTCGTGTCATAAAAGCATTTCATGATGAACAGTTTGATCGAGAAATCATGCGTGAAATGGGTGAAGCAGGATTTTTGGGTGCAACAATAAAGGGTTACGGATGCGCTGGTATCAATTATGTTTCTTATGGATTGTTAACGCGTGAAATTGAACGTGTGGATTCTGGATATCGTTCGGCAATGAGTGTGCAGTCCAGTTTAGCTATGCAGGCAATTCATGCATACGGTAACGAAGCGCAACGCGAAAAATATTTACCTAAAATGGCAGCTGGTGAGTGGATAGGTTGCTTTGGATTAACAGAACCTAATCATGGCTCTGATCCTAGCGGTATGGAAACAAAAGCAAAATCGGTAAACGGTGGTTTCTTGTTAAAAGGAACAAAAATGTGGATTACCAATTCACCGTTAGCTGATATTTTTATTGTGTGGGCTAAGAATGATAAAGGGCGAGTGCGAGGATATATCTTAGAAAAAAATATGCCTAACTTATCTGCACCCGTCATGCATGGAAAATTAAGTTTACGTGTATCGACTACAGGTGAGATAGTAATGGACGATGTGTTTGTCCCCGCAGAAAATGAATTACCCAATGCGGATGGTTTGTCTGGCCCTTTAGGTTGTTTGGATAGCGCACGCTACGGAATTGCTTGGGGTGTATTGGGAGCCGCAGAATTTTGTTGGCATGCTGCGCGACAATATGTGATGGACAGAAAACAGTTTGGCCAACCACTTGCAGCAAATCAATTAATTCAATTTAAGTTGGCGCATATGCAGACTCAAATCACTTTAGCCTTGCAAGGATGTTTGCGTGTAGGTCGTTTAAAGGATGAAGGTAAAACAAGTACCCCTATGATTTCAATGATCAAACGTAATTCCACTTTGGTTGCCTTGGATGTTGCACGTGAAGCGCGTGATATGCATGGTGGTAACGGTATTATGGAAGAATTTCAGGTGATTCGACATATGTTAAATTTAGAAACGGTAAAAACATATGAAGGGACTGCTGATATACATGCGATGATATTAGGTCATGCGCAAACACAGATACAAGCGTTTAAGCCACGTGGTTGAGGCTATAAAATGATGAAACAAGCAGAAGTCGATATAGCCATAGTAGGCGGTGGTGTTGCAGGTTTATGGCTATTGAATAGACTTAAACAATTAGGTTATTCAGTTATTCTTTTAGAATGTCATGCATTAGGCAGCGGCCAAACAAGCAAAGCACAAGGCATTATACATGGTGGAACTAAATATGCATTACATGGATCATTAACAGATGCCGCGTTAGCAATTAGTGAGATGCCAGCTATTTGGAAAAAATGTTTAGCAGGAGAAGGCAGTATTGATTTAACAAGCGTTCCAGTGACTTCCACTCATCAATATTTATTTTCTCCCAACAAATTTACTGGGAAATTAGCGGGTTTTTTCGCGTCTTTTGCATTGCAAGGCAAAGTTGTTTCATTAGATAAAAAAGATTTTCCTGACGTTTTTAAAGATCCAAAATTCAAAGGGTTAGTTTACGCATTAGATGAAATAGCGATAGATGTAAATGCTTTAGTTAAAGAGCTTGCTCACAAATATCAAGAATGTATTTTTAAAATTGAACCGCTCAATGAAGATGATCTTTATTTAAATGACGCTGGTGGCTTAGAAAAATTACATGTTAGAGATTCATTAGGCAATGCCATAGAAATTCATGCTGAAAAATATATTTTTACAGCAGGTATAGGAAATGAAATTGTTGAGATGAAATTAAAAAATAAGGCATTAAAAACTCAGCGCAGACCTTTGCATATGGTGGTGATGAAAACAGATTATGATTACCCTGTCTTTGCGCATTGTTTAGGATTAGCTGCTACGCCTCGTATGACTATCACTACACATAAGGCACACGATGGTAAAACGATTTGGTATCTAGGCGGACAAATTGCAGAAGAGGGTGTGAATAGAGATGCGAAAGCACAAGCTGAGTCTGCAAGAAAAGAGTGTGAGGATTTATTTCCTTGGTTGAATTTTTCAACTGCAGATTTTGCAAGTTTTATTGTAGATAGAGCTGAAGCCTTGCAAGAGAATGGCAAGCGTCCTGATACAGCTATGTTCCATGAAATTCAAAATGTCATTACAGCATGGCCTACTAAACTTGCCCTTGCACCTAAACTTGCAGAAGATATTTGTGAGAACTTGGAAAAGCAAAATACGAGAAAATCTGTCGGAGATATTTCTGTATTGAAAAATTCTCCACATCCTGATGTTGCTAAACCTATCTGGGATGAATTGTTATGATAGGAAAAATTTTATTAGGCAGCACAGATATTTTGGTGAGCAGAATAGGTCTGGGCACAGTAAAATTTGGGCGTAATGAAAAAGTAAATTATCCAGAAAAATTTTTATTGCCTGATGATAAAACTATTTTAGAGTTATTAGCGTTAGCAAAAAATTTAGGAATAAATTTATTAGATACAGCGCCTGCATATGGCAGCAGCGAAGAACGTTTGGGGTCATTATTAAAAGGCCAACGTCAAGATTGGATACTCTCAACTAAAGTAGGTGAAGAATTTGAAAACGGTCATTCGTATTTTGATTTTTCACCAACAGCTGTGCAGGCTAGTGTGCAGCGTAGTCTAAAACGCTTAGGCACAGATTATTTAGATATAGTGTTGGTGCATTCAAGCGGTGAAGATAAAAAAATTATAGAGCAAGATCAGGTATTCGAAACATTAAAAGAAATAAAAAAGGCCGGTTTAATTCGTGCTTATGGCATGTCGACTAAAACAGTAGAAGGCGGATTATTAGCAATAGATCAATCTGATCTTGTGATGGTTACACATAATTTACAATATGATGCGGAGCGTTCCGTTATTCAGTATGCATCTCAAAAACAAAAAGGTGTTTTTATTAAAAAAGCATTAGCTAGCGGGCATTTTTCAGCTGATACTTCTACGGATCCTGTGAGTGATGCAATGAAGTTTATATTTAATGAGCCAGGCGTTAGCAGTGTAATCATAGGTACATTAAACCCAGAGCATCTGAGTCATAATGTTTTTTGCGCGGAGCAAGCATTGTTATGAAAGTTTATTTAGTCGGTGGTGCTGTGCGCGATCAATTATTAGGTCTGCCTGTCAGTGAAAAGGACTGGGTGGTAGTGGGCGCATCTGTTGATGAAATGTTGAAAAAAGGTTATCGCCAAGTTGGAAAAGATTTCCCTGTTTTTTTGCATCCAAAAACGAATGATGAATACGCGCTGGCCAGAGTTGAGCGTAAAGTGGGTTTGGGTTATACCGGATTTGATTTCGATGCGTCACCAAAAGTAACATTGGAAGAAGATTTATTGAGACGTGACTTAACGATTAATGCCATAGCTCAATCTGAAGATGGCACATTGATAGATCCTTATCATGGTAAAGAGGATTTAGATAAAAAAATATTGCGTCATGTGTCACTAGCCTTTGCAGAAGATCCCGTAAGAATTTTACGTATTGCTCGATTTGCTGCACGCTATAAAAATTTAAGTTTTCATGTTGCAGATGAAACCCTAATACTTATGCGCCAAATGGTTAACATGGGCGAGGTCAATGCACTGGTTGCTGAGCGAGTGTGGAAAGAATGGGAGCGTGCGTTACAAGAAAAAAATCCTGAAGAATTTTTTTTCGTATTAGAAAGCTGCAATGCGCTTAGCGTGTTACTTCCCAATTTTGATGTTTCTGGCGTGGGAATAAAAGCCTTATCTCGTGCGGCCAGTTTATCTGCAGATGCTGATGTCAGATTTGCAGTCAGCTTATTTACATTCAACTTAGATCAAGCAAAAATTATTTGTGAACGTTATCGTGTACCAAATAATTATAGTGAATTGTTAATGCTGCTCATCAAGCATTATCAAGATTATCAATCCGCAAAAAAATTGTCTGCGATACATTTATTAGAGGTATTGAAAGCTGTAGATGTTTTTAGACGTGAGGCGCGTTTCAAAAAATTTCTTTTTGCATGTGAAATTATTGCAGAGACATTATCTGAATTAAATAACTCTGAATGGTTAAATCAAGTTTACTTAGCTGCTAAAAATATTGATATGAAAGCTATAACAGCAAAGAATCTGCAAGGCAATGACATTGCAGATTTAATAAAACAAACACGTTTAGCTGCTATAGAGAATTTAATTGATGATGTGTAATACAATTATGAAAAGGCAACGTGGGGCAGCCACATTATTATTGACTACTATATTGTTAATGACAGCCACTCTTATTGTTATATTTGCGGCTAATTATAGTTCTATGCAGCAAAAAATCGCATCAAATCAATATCGAAGTCAGCAATCATATGAAGCAGCAGAAGCGGGTTTAGAGTTTGGTATGGTTTATTTACAGCAATATAAAGCCACAGTAATAGCAAATCCTAACAATGGCTTTATTAATTACTCTGACAGCAATACAACGAATATCACATTATCAAATAACAGTAAATTTTCTGTGGTTTACACCAATCCTATTGCAAATAATTTCAATTTGATTCGTGTAAGGTCTACGGGAGTGAATGACGATGCAACGTCAACTAAGGTGGTGACTCAGGATGTTCAGACGGGTTCTATGTTTTTTCAATTACCTACTATTCCCACTACAATTCGTGGAAGCATGGTATTGGCTGGCAATTCTGTTGTGACTAATTTGGAGAATACGAATACCATTCTTTCTGGGTCTGCAACATTTTTATTTGATAATAGTGCTACATTGACTGCATCCGGTGGGTCTAGTCCTGGGAATATTAGAAGTGATATACAGCAAAATAATACAGCTTTAAAGAATTTAACGACAGATGCTTTGTTTGCAAATTATTTTGCTAATTCCACGACAACAATGAAAAATTATGCTGTGAATTCTTATAGCGGCTCTCAAAGTTATGGCAGCATACTGGCTAATAAAAATGGCACATCAATTTGGATTGATAATCCAGGGAACGTGTCAACTTTCCAAGGTAATGGAATAGTCGGCACCTCTTCAAGTCCTGTGATGTTAATAGTGAATGGTAATCTTAGATTGACAGATAATGTTGTTATCAATGGCTTTGTGTATGTCATAGGCAACCTGTTGCTTGATAGTAACGGGGTGGTGAATGGCGGTTTGGTTGCAACCGGAACTGTGAAACTTGATGATACTGGAACTGTTGTTTTCAATTCCTCTATCTTGAATGCTGTTAAGCAGCTGCCGTCCATGACTTTCGTGGGTAAGGTGGCTGGCAGTTGGAAAGATTTTTAACCCTCCCTAGGCTAGTTCCGTATAGTTGAATCTCAAATAAAGTTTGACATTTAAATAGTTTAATGATTAAATGATTTTATGCTGAAATATATTTATTATTCAGTTATCCCTTAAATTACGGAAAATTATACAAAAACAATGAGTTAGGGATTATTTTCCTTAATTTTCTATTATTTTTGAGGTGGCTATGACTGCTCAAACGATTAAACCTACAAACGAATCTTCATCTGAATACGTGCAAGTATTAAATAATGCAGCTGGTTTAGAGTATGGCTTTAAAGCTGCCTTGGCCTCCGTTCCAAGCGAAGTTTATCCTGGGAACCCAGCACAACAAGATGTCATCCCGCAAGTGGATTCTGCTTATAATACCGTTGCAAAATTCTTAATTGGGTTGGTTTCATTAACGAATGTGGCTAACACATGGGAAAGCGGTAAACGTTTATATTATGCAGAAAATAAGAATCTAGATGCTGTTGCAGACTTTGGATTTAATTTCTTAAAAACAGGTGCTTGGTTTGCTTTTCTCGGTGTGATTGCTGCAGGTGCAATCTTTGTTGCTCCTTATTTGCTAATTGCGATGGCAGGTTTAGGAATAGCTTATGGTGCTTTTAACATAGGCAAACATCTTGTCGAAGCATATCGCGCTCATAAAGAAAATAATAAAGAAGAACGCGCAAAACAATTAAATGCAATCCCTGGGCAAATGTTAATAACTGCGCTTAATGCATTGTGTTTAGTATTTTCAATAGATCTGGGGCTGACTTTGCCAGCGGGTTTGGAAAATGCAGCTAACTTAATGCAGTCAGGACAATTCTTTGCTGGCATTGATGCCTTCAGTGCAGTGGGAGCTGGATTTCAAGCGGCAAAAGTTTTGTTTTATGCCATTGCTGCAACTGCTACTTTAGGTGCTATTTCTTCTAAATCAACTTGGGATATGAATTTAGAAACTTTAAACGCATTACGTC
This sequence comes from Gammaproteobacteria bacterium, assembly GCA_031291255.1. Lineage (GTDB taxonomy): Bacteria > Pseudomonadota > Gammaproteobacteria > DSM-16500 > DSM-16500 > UBA5158. Next base: position 83,552 of record JARLJN010000052.1, on the reverse strand, counting down.
ATCCTCTAGAAACTTTCCAAAAAGCAAAAAATGCAGTGGTTGAAAAAATTATTGCTCTGAAAACATTTGTGGGACGAAATCCATTAAAAGTTCCTCTCGCAATAATCGCTGTTGGATTTGAAGTGCTTAGTTTGGCAACTCAGTTGATTACACGAACGATTGCTCTAGCTGCAACGCCTTTATTGTTAATCGGTGCGGGTATTCGAAAAACATTGAGTTTCTGTGCAACTCAGTTAGCGAATGGCTTTAAAAGTTTATTTGGTAAAAAAGAGAAAGCAGCCATTCCAGCTCAGAATCCTGAACCAATAGAGCCTTCATCTACAGTGTCTATTAATGCAAGATTTGAAAAAAAGCATGAGGAGTTGCGCAATAAGGTTGAAAAACAATTGGAGCATTTAAATAGCCAGAAACAAACGCCTAAGATTGCTGCAAAAAAAGCGCTTGTAACAAATCTGAAAATTAAGCTAAGTGACAAAATTGAATCGTATGATAGTAAAATTGCAGTTGTGGATTTAAAAAACAGTGCCCAAACGATTAGTCCTTCTGTGTACCAATCATTTTGGAGAAGCAAAAGTAAGACTGCTGAGTTGGCTGAAAATGTAGAAGCATTAGATGTTCAGATGAGAAGCGCAGCGGCAGGAGCTTAAAACAAAATCTGTGTGTCACTGAGGCAGCCACTGGCTGCCTTATTTACATTTGGATTCAGTCAATTTTAGCGAAAGGAAAGTCGTTTATTGACATCGCATATAGCTTACTTTAATGTTGCCCCTTACTAATAAATCTATACTGCGGAGGGAAATGCTGGTGAAACTTAATAGAACTTTAATAGCAATTGCTGTAGCAAGTGGATTGGCTTATGGCTCAACCGCTTTTGCAAAAGATCAAAATGCTACGTTATCAGATACGCAAAAAACTCAAATCGAAGGCGTAGTACATGACTATTTGATGAAAAATCCAGAAGTTATTGCTGATGCTGTAAAAGGATTGCAAGAAAAACAGTTTGATCAAATGCGTAAAAAAACTCAAGACGTTGCTACCAAAAATGAACCAGCACTATTCAACACCCCGAATGATCCAGTAGCGGGAAATCCTAAAGGGAAAGTGACTGTTGTTGAATTTTTTGATTATCAATGCCCTCATTGTGTGGACATGGTTCCTGCTTTGAATGGTTTGGTAAAAGCAAATGGCGAAGTAAGAGTCATCTATAAAGAATTCCCTATACGCGGACCTATGTCTGTCACAGCATCAAAAGCCGCATTAGCTGCTAATGTGCAAGGTAAATATATGCCTATGCATGAAGCATTAATGAAATCAGCTTCTAGCTTAACAGAAGAAAAAATTTATTCGTTAGCTAAAGATGTTGGTTTAGATGTTGAGAAGTTAAAGGCAGATATGAAGGGTGATGTTGTTGATAAGCAAATCAAAGCTAATTATAAGTTAGCCCAAGATTTGCAATTAATGGGAACTCCAGCTTTATTCGTAGGTAAAACCGATGGTAAATCAACTGTAGTTGAATTTATTCCAGGTCAAGTAGATCAAGCATCGTTGCAGGCTTCTGCTGATAAAGCAGCGCTTTAATTGATGTTTTAAAAAGAAAAAGGCGCACATGTTGCGCCTTTTCATTGAGAAGTAAGGTTGTGGATAATTACGGTATTATAGGTAATCCTGTCGCGCACAGTTTGTCTCCCTTCATTCATCAGCATTTTGCTAAGCAAACTCAGCAGTCTCTTTTATATACTCCAATGTGGGTAGAAAAAAATTATTTGTCTTCAATGCTGCAAGTATTCCAAAGATCCGGTGGTAAGGGTCTTAATATTACAGCTCCCTTTAAAGAAGATGTCGTTAATTTAGTTGATACTTTAACTGAGCGTGCTCGCTATGCCCGCGCCGTCAATACGATCACATTTTTAGACGATGGATCTCGTGTAGGAGATAACACGGATGGAATGGGTTTTATACGGGATGTCACTTTAAATCAAAAAATGACGTTAAAAAATAAAAGGATACTGATATTAGGAGCGGGCGGAGCAGCGAGAGGAATTATCGTTCCTATATTGCAAGAACAGCCAGCTCTGTTGTCACTTTTGAATCGGACTGAAGAAAAGGCGGTACAATTGACGCGTGAATTTGCTAGTTTAGGCCCTATTAGATTGGCAAATGTGAGTCAAGTAGAGGCATACGATGTGGTAATTAAGGCAAGCAGTAATGACTTATCCACATTGCCTAAGGCAATATTGGCAGAAAATTCAATTTGTTATGACTTAAGTTATTATCATCAGCCTGAATTTAGGCGCTGGGCTCTGCAACAAAATGCAGCATTCATTCTGAACGGATTGGGGATGTTGGTTGAGCAGGCAGCTGAATCTTTTTATTTATGGCGAAACGTTAGACCCGCGGTTGCGCCAGTGTTGGCTTTATTGAAACAAAAAAACGCTGAAAAGCCTTCCAGTAGGTGAATTTGTTATTTCTTTTCCTTTTTGCTTGAATATCTTATCGGGTTTCTATAGAATCGCTCCTGTTATTGCGGGGTGGAGCAGCCTGGTAGCTCGTCGGGCTCATAACCCGAAGGTCGTTGGTTCAAATCCAGCCCCCGCTACCAATTTATTAAAATAAAAAACCCCGAATGGGGTTTTTTATTTTCAGCAGTTAGTTATTTTATTTGTCGTTGATAAGCGCAAGTCTATTTAAATGTGAAGAATTGTTATGAGAGACGTTGATATTACACTGCGTGACCGTTTAGCGTCCTTGGTTAAGTCCATGGGCTACGAGTTTGTCGGGTGTGAATTGCACCGTCAAGGCCGCGGTTCTTTACTAAGAATTTATATCGATAGTGAGGCCGGAATATTGGTAGACGATTGCTCTAAGGTGAGCCGTCAAGTCAGTGCAATGTTAGACGTTGAAGATCCAATACCGGGACAGTATACCTTAGAGGTTTCCTCTCCGGGCCTAGATCGTCCGTTATTTGAAAAAGCGCATTATATAAAAGTGGTCGGTAGTCAAATTAAAGTGCGTTTACATACTCCTATTGAAGATAGACGAAATTTTGTGGGGCTTTTGTTGCGAGTTGAAGATGCTAATATCTCTTTGAGAGTTGATGATCAAGAGTTGATATTACCTTTCTCCAATATCGAGAAAGCAAAAGTAATTGCAGATTTGGTTGGGTGAAATGAGGCTGATGCTATGAACAAAGAGATCTTGTTAGTTGTTGAAGCAGTATCCAACGAGAAAGGTGTGGATAGTGATGTAATTTTCCAGGCCATTGAAGCAGCGTTGGAAATGGCAACAAAGAAGCGTGCTGGCGAAGAAATTGATGTGAAAGTCGAAATCAATCGTAAAACCGGTGATTATCAAACGACTAGACGTTGGTTAGTGATCGCAGATGAAGAAGACGACACTGAGGGTGATGATGGCTTAACGCGCCTGCTCTTAAAAGAAGCCCGTTTAAAAAAACCAGATATCAAGGTGGGCGAGTACATAGAAGAAGCTATGGAGTCAGTTGAATTCGGCCGCATTGCTGCACAAAAAGCGAAACAAGTCATAGTCCAAAAAGTTCAAGAAGCTGAACGCGCTCAAGTTGCTAATTCTTATAAAGAACGTTTAGGTCAGTTAGTGAATGGCGTAGTCAAAAAAGTAACGCGTGATTACATATTATTAGATTTGGGTAATAACGCTGAAGCCATGTTGCCCCGTTCAGAAATGATTTCCCATGAAGCTGTGCGTATGGGCGATAGGATTAGAGCTTATTTGTTTGATGTACGTTCGGATTTAAAAGGGCCACAAATGGTGGTTAGCCGCACACGTCCTGAAGTATTAGTCGAATTGTTTAAAATCGAAGTGCCAGAGATTGGTGAGGAGCTTATTGAAATTAAAGGAGCTGCTCGCGATCCTGGTTCACGCGCTAAGATAGCTGTTAAAACGAATGATGGACGCATAGATCCAATAGGCGCTTGCGTCGGTATGCGCGGTTCCCGAGTGCAAGCTGTTTCAAGCGAGTTAGGCGGCGAGCGCATAGATATAGTCTTGTGGGATGATAACCCAGCTCAGTTAGTTATTAATGCTATGGCGCCAGCTGAAGTGGCTTCCATCATTGTTGATGAAGACAGTCATACTATGGATATTGCAGTAAAAGAAGAGCAGCTTTCTCAAGCCATAGGTCGAGGCGGTCAAAATGTTCGTTTAGCCAGTGAATTAACGGGTTGGACGCTTAATGTCATGACAGAGAATCAGGCTCAAGCAAAAACAGCTGCTGAAGAAGAATCTACTCTTAATTTATTTAAAGAAAAATTAGATGTAGACGATGAGATTGCGCAGATATTAGCAGCAGAAGGATTTTCTTCTTTAGAAGAAATTGCTTATGTGCCAGTGCAAGAAATGCTGGAGATTGAAGGGTTTGATACCGAATTGGTTGAAGCTCTGCGGGAGCGTGCAAAGGCAGCTTTGTTGACCAAAGCCATTGCGGAACAACAAGAGTTAGATATGAATGAGCCAGCAACTGATTTATTAGAAATGGAAGGCATGGAAAGATCTATAGCTTACATGCTAGCAAGACACGGAATAGTGACACGAGAGGATTTAGCAGAACAGTCGGTTGATGATTTGCTGGACACTGGAGAGATAGATGAAAAAACTGCTGCGGAATTAATTATGATAGCTCGTAAACCTTGGTTTAACGACGCAGATCATGCTGAATAGCAAGAAAGTAGTAAGTAAGGGGGCACGATGGCGAATAATGATATACCTGCTGCACCAGAGAAAAAAAGTGCAGTTGATAAAGATAAAAAATCCGGCGTGTCAGTTACTCAACTGGCAGGGGATATTGGGGTATCTGTAGAACGTTTATTGATGCAGTTTAAAGACGCCAAGATTAATGTTACTACTATTGAGAGTATAGTTTCGGAAGATGAGAAACAAAAACTCTTACGTCATTTACAGCAAAACCATGGTGCTAAATCCGGTGTTTCTCAAGAAAAAATTATTTTACGACGTGCTAAAACTAGCGAAATAAAAGTCAGTGGTTCTCAAGGTGCTGGTAAAACGATTAGCGTTCAAGTACGAAAAAAACGTACTTTCGTCAAACGACCCATCACCGAAGAAGAGACAGAAAAGTCTCCTCAAATAGATGTTACTCCCTCTGTTGTTGCTGCAACTATCATAGAAGAGCAGCCTATTGCTGAGCAAGTTACGACAGATATTTCACCTGTAGAGCAGGCTGTTGAGCTGAACTTAGAGCCAACCGAAGTTGTCGTTGAACCTTCAGAAGAAGCAAGCAAAGCGACTACAGAAGTTAAGCGTCATAAAGATAAACGTCATCAAGAAATCCAACCAGAAGTTGAAGAAGAGCGTCCTAAAAAGAAGAAAAAAGGACGTAACCAAGGTCGTGGTGGCAGTGCTGATTTCAAGACAACAGTGATAGGCAAAAGTCCGGCTCGTTTGAGTTTAGTGTTGGGCGATGATACAGATGAAATTGTAGATCATAACAGACGCCGAAGAGCCAAGGCTCGCAAAAATCAACAAGTACAAGTTCAAGCATTCACTAGACCTACAGCACCTATGATTCATGAAGTTACTATTCCTGAATCGATTACAGTGGCTGATTTAGCGCAGAAAATGTTTGTTAAAGCAGCTGTTGTCATCAAGACTATGATGAAGATGGGTGCTATTGCTACTATCAATCAAGTGCTGGATCAAGAAACCGCTATGCTGGTGGTCGAAGAATTAGGTCATAAAGGCAAAGCGATTAGCGCTCATGCATTAGAAGATGCTTTGACGCAAGATACCTTAGTTGAGGGAGTAGGGACATCCAGAGCACCAGTAGTGACGATTATGGGTCACGTGGATCATGGTAAAACCTCTTTACTTGATTATATACGCCGCACCAAAGTGACAGCTGGCGAAGCGGGCGGTATCACACAGCATATAGGCGCATATCACGTAGAAACTGAAAAAGGTGTTATTACTTTTTTAGATACACCTGGTCACGCAGCATTTACTTTAATGCGAGCACGCGGTGCTAAATTAACTGACTTGGTTATTTTGGTTGTTGCAGCGGATGATGGTGTAATGCCACAAACGATTGAAGCTGTTAACCATGCTAAGGCGGCTAACGTGCCTATAGTTGTTGCAGTGAATAAAATGGATAAACCTGAAGCTGATCCTGACCGCATCAAAAATGAATTAGCCAAATATGGTTTGATCCCAGAAGAATGGGGTGGAGAAACCATGTTTGTTCCAATTTCCGCTAAAACCGGTGATGGAATAGATAATCTTTTAGACTCAATCTTGGTTCAAGCTGAAGTATTAGATTTAAAAGCAATAGTTGATTGCCCTGCAAGAGGCGTAGTCATAGAGTCACGTCTTGATAAAGGCCGCGGTGCAGTTGCTAGTGTATTAGTTCAACAAGGAACTTTAAATAAAGGCGATCTTGTTTTAGTTGGATTTGAACATGGCCGTGTTAGAGCATTGTATGATGAAAATGGTAAGACCATTAGTCATGCAGGCCCTTCTATTCCTGTAGAGATATTGGGACTTTCAGGTTCCCCAAATGCAGGTGATGAATTTGTTGTAGTGAGTGATGAAAAACGTGCTCGTGAAATTGCTCTCTTTAGGCAAGGCAAATTTAGAGATATTAAATTAGCGCGACAAAATGCTGCCAAATTAGAAAATATTTTGCAGCGCATGGGTGAAGATAAAGGCAGTGATCTGGTTTTAAATATTGTTTTAAAAACTGATGTGCAAGGTTCTGCAGAAGCTTTATCACAAGCATTAGCTGATCTCTCTGGTGATGAAGTTAAAGTGAAAATAGTGTCTAGTGGTATTGGTGGAATAAATGAAACCGATGTCAATTTAGCTTTAGCATCTAAAGCCATTATCATAGGCTTTAACGTAAGAGCGAATGTAGAAGCGCGTAAATTAATTGAAGCAGAACGCGTGGATGTGCATTATCACAGCATTATTTATAATGTTATAGATGAAGTAAAACGTGCTGTCAGTGGTTTCATGGCACCAGAAATTCAAGAAAAAATTACCGGCCTTGCACAAGTGCGAGATGTTTTCCGGTCTTCGAAGATTGGAGCAGTCGCAGGGTGTATGGTGTTGGAAGGTACAATTAAAAGAAATAATCCTATCCGCGTTCTGAGAGACAACGTAGTTGTTTTTGAAGGAGTGTTGGAGTCTTTACGCCGCTTTAAGGATGATGTCGGTGAAGTACGTGCTGGTATGGAATGTGGTATCGGTGTGAAAAGTTATAACGACATCAAGCCTGGCGATCAAATTGAAGTTTTCGAAAAAATTGAGGTCAAGCGTTTCCTCTAATTCAAAAGCTGCAACTTAAAAACATTCCTGATGATTCATCAGGGATGTTTGTTCGTTAGTCCATAGATAGTTCTCACCTCTTACACTAAGTACTTATCCAATAACGACGCAAAGCGAAATAGAAAATGAAAGCGGAGAGTTTGAATGGCACAAGGCAATAGAATGGATAGAGTGGCTGGGTTGGTGCAAACAACTCTGGCGGATGTTTTGCTTAAAGAAGCAGAAGATAAGCGTTTTAATATGGTGACCATTACCAGCGTCAGTTTAGCTAAAGACATGTCTAGCGCAAAAGTTTTTGTGAGTGTTTGGGATGATGCGCAATCAAAAGAAATAGTGGCAGCATTAAATAAGGCAGCAGCTTATTTACGTTACGCGTTAGCACAAACAAAAATAGAAATCCGTGTCATTCCGCAATTAAAATTTGTTTATGATGATTCTACTGCAAGAGGCAGCCGTATTTCTTCACTTCTCAATCAAGCGTTAAAAGATACTAAACCGGATGAAAATGAATAGATCTAGAATAGAAAATAAAATAGACGGTATTCTTTTGTTAGATAAGCCGCTTGATATCACGTCGAATGGTGCTTTACAAAGAGTGAAGCGTTTGTTTTGTGCAAAAAAGGCTGGGCATACCGGCAGCTTGGATCCATTGGCGACAGGCATGCTGCCTATTTGTTTTGGGGAGGCGACTAAGCTTTCTCAATTTTTGCTGGAATCGGATAAGTATTATCAGGTAACAGCGACGCTAGGTGTGCGCACTGCTACCGGTGATGCTGAAGGTGAAGTGATTTCTACTCTGCCATGTGACAAAATAACTGCAGCTCAAATAGAGCAAGTCTTGCCCCAGTTTACGGGGGATATTCAACAAGTGCCGCCGATGTATTCAGCATTGAAATTTCAGGGCACACCTCTGTATAAATTAGCTAGGCAGGGAATCGAAATTGAGCGCCAATCTCGACCAGTTACCATCCATTCGCTGCAATTACAGGAATTTAACGGCAATACATTTAAAATATTCGTGCATTGCACCAAAGGCACTTATGTTAGAACATTGGTCGATGATATAGGGCTAGCTTTGGGTTGTGGCGCTCATGTCAGTGAGTTGCGGCGCACAGCAGTTGCCCCCTATCAGTCCGATAGAATGTACACCTGGGATGAGTTAGAAGAGATTTCCCAGACAGGTGGATGTCAGGCTTTATACGATTGTTTATTGCCTCTCGATACCTGCGTACAGTCGTATCCAGCTGTGTATTTAAATACAGCCGCTGCTTTTTATGTACGAACTGGCCAGCCTATAATCGCACCTCAGTTGCCAACCAGCGGATTAATAAGGTTATTTTCCGATGATGGCGAGTTTATAGGCATAGGTGAAATGTTGGATGACGGGCGCGTTGCTCCTAAGCGTTTGTTAGGGTTATCTAAAAAAGTTGCAAAAGCAGTTTAATATTTACAGTAAGAGTTCACGCTAAGAGGGTAAAGATATTGTTTCGCACTCCTAACAGCACATCCATGTGCTTAAAGATGCCATACATGGCATCAAAGTCGTGCTTCACAATATCTTTACCCTCTTAGCGTGAACTTCTCTATTTACAGTAAGTAGTGCTTGTGAGTCGGCTCACTCCCCGTTACAATACGGGGCTTGATTTTTACATTTGATGAGATATTGATTAGATTTGGGAGTTTATACATGTCGTTTACTACTGCTGCGAAAGCGCAGATTGTCAAAACCTATAGACGCGCTAAGAATGACACCGGTTCACCGGAAGTTCAAATTGCGCTACTTTCCGCGCGCATTGAGTACTTAACTGCGCATTTGAAATTGAACAAACATGATTTTCATACTCGTTATGGTTTAACTAACATGGTGAGTCAGCGTCGTCGATTGATGGCCTATTTAAAAAGAGTTAATCTCCCCGTTTATCGCGAGCTGATCAGTAAATTAGAAATCAGAGGTTAATTCACTCTTATTTTCAATCTACCCTGCGGGCATGCAGGGTAGACTTCAGCATAAAATCTCACGCTAACATTATTATTTATCGATTAAATATATAGGATGCATTCTGTGGCAGCAGTTAAAAAAGTATTTCGCTATGGTGATCATACCGTAACTCTAGAAACAGGTGTTGTTGCGCGTCAAGCAACTGGCGCTGTCATGGTAACAATGGACGACACCGTGGTGTTAGTTACTGTTGTAGGTAAGGAAAGTGCTGAAGAAAGAGATTTCTTTCCATTAACCGTAAATTATCAAGAACGTACATATGCTGCTGGTAGAGTACCAGGCGGCTATTTTAAACGTGAAGGTAAGCCTAGCGAAAAAGAAACCTTAACGTCACGATTAATTGATCGTCCAGTTCGTCCTTTATTTCCTAAAGGCTTTAGCAGTGAAGTGCAAGTGATTGCCACTGTCATGTCCATGAATGTAGAAATAGATCCTGATATTCCCGCTATGATAGGTGCATCTGCTGCACTCGCGATATCTGGGTTACCTTTTGCGGGTCCTTTAGGAGCAGCGCGAGTCGGCTATAAAGACGGCGCGTACTTATTGAATCCAACCTACTCAGAATTAGAAAAATCTCAGTTAAACATGGTTGTCGCTGGCACACATAACGCTGTACTCATGGTTGAATCAGAAGCAAAAGAACTTTCTGAAGATATCATGTTAGGCGCAGTCATGTTTGGTCACGAACAAATGCAAATTGTTATTCAAACAATTAAAGAATTAGCGACAGAAGCGGGTCGTCCTGCATGGGATTGGGAAGCTCCAGCTGGCAATGATGAAGTTGCAGCACGTGTTGTTCAGTTAGTTGAAGCTGATCTTGCAGCAGCATATCAAATCAGTGATAAACAAGAACGTCAAATTGCAATTGCAGATATGCGTGAACGTTTAATCGAACAAATGATTACAGAAAAATCTTCCGTTGATGATGAATTATTCTTCGCTGAAGATATTAAATATGCATTTAAAAAATTAGAAAGCAAAGTTGTGCGCGGCCGTATTTTAGAAGGCTTACCTCGCATAGATGGTCGTGATACAAAAACAGTACGTCCTATCACTATTCAAGTAGGTGTGTTGCCTCGCACGCACGGTTCTGCATTATTCACACGCGGTGAAACGCAAGCGATCGTTGTTGCAACATTAGGTACAGAACGTGATGCTCAAACTATTGATGCATTAGAAGGTGAACGTAAAGACAGCTTTATGCTGCATTACAATTTCCCTCCATACTCTGTAGGTGAAGTTGGTTTTGTTGGTACACCTAAGCGTCGTGAAATTGGGCATGGTAATTTAGCTAAGCGTGCAATAAATGCAGTGTTACCTTCACAAAAAGAATTTTCTTATGTGTTGCGTGTAGTCTCTGAAATTACAGAGTCAAACGGCTCTAGCTCCATGGCTACAGTGTGTGGTACCAGCTTAGCGTTGATGGATGCGGGCGTTCCTTTACGTACACACGTTGCAGGTATTGCAATGGGTTTAGTGAAAGATGGCGATCGTTATGCTGTGTTGACTGACATATTAGGTGATGAAGATCACTTAGGTGATATGGATTTCAAAGTAGCAGGAACCGTAAACGGCGTGACTGCATTACAAATGGATATCAAGATAGACGGTATTACTGAAAATATTATGAAAGATGCATTGCATCAAGCTAATGCAGGTCGTCAGCATATTTTAGGTATCATGCAAACAACGTTACAACAACCTCGTGTGGAAATGTCTGCTTATGCTCCACGCATAGTGACACTGCGCGTTCCTGTCGATAAGATTCGTGACATTATCGGAAAAGGTGGTGTGATGATACGTGCATTAACAGAAGAAACTGGCACAGTAATCGATATTACTGATGATGGTATTGTTAAAATTGCAGCAGCAGATTTAGCAGCTTGTGAAAATGCAAAACGTAGAATTGAATCATTAACAGCAGATGTTGCTATCGGTGAAATTTACGAAGGTACAGTTGTGAAGTTGATGGACTTCGGTGCTATCGTAACATTTCTTCCTGGAAAAACAGGTTTAGTTCATATTTCTCAAATCACAAAAGAACGTGTAGAGAAAGTCAGTGATAAACTTGCTGAAGGCCAAGTTGTTCGAGTGAAAGTCTTGGAAATTGATAGACAAGGCAAGATACGCTTGAGCATGAAAGAAGTTGAAGCTGACGCTTAACTTCTTTGTTACAAAAAAAAGAACCTTAGGGTTCTTTTTTTTGTTTTTATTAAGTGTTTAATACGAATTTTTTTGAACTAAACTTAAAAATTCAGATCGAGTGCGTCTATCTTGCCTGAACGAACCTAGCATCACTGATGTTGTCATCACAGAATTTTGTTTTTCTACACCGCGCATCATCATACATAAATGTTTGGCCTCAATAATGACACCTACACCTAATGCATTAGTTGCTTCTAAAATAGTTTCAGCGATTTGTTTGGTCAATCTTTCTTGAACTTGTAAGCGCCGTGCATACATATCGACAACTCTCGCAATTTTTGAAAGACCAATTATTTTCCCGTTTGGGATATACGCTACGTGACATTTGCCTATGAAAGGAAGCAGATGGTGTTCACACAAAGAATAAAGTTCAATATCTTTCACAATGATCATTTCATCACTGTCGGACTCAAATAACGCGTTATTTACGATTTCAGCGAGTGACTGAGTGTACCCTTGCGTTAAAAATTTTAATGCTGTAGCAGCACGCTGAGGCGTATCTTTGAGTCCATCACGAGTGACATCTTCACCAATTTCTTCAATAATTTTTTTAAAATGCTTATCCATTATTTCTCTCAGCCTGGAGGCCATTTAAATTCTCGTCCACCTAAAAGATGGCAGTGTATATGAAAAACAGTTTGACCTGCATGTGCATTGCAATTCATGACTATTCGATAACCATCTTCTGCGAGATTCAAATTGGCTGCTAGTTTTTTTGCAGTTTGAATCATGTGACCGACTAATTCGTTATCTTCGATTTTAAGGTCATTAATTGTGGATATATGTTTATTAGGAATAATAAGTTTATGATGAGGTGCTTGCGGATTGATATCATCAAATGCAACAACCAACTCATCACGATAAATATTTGCTGCAGGAATATCACCTTTTATAATTTTGCAAAATAAACAATCCATTCTGTTGTAACCCCCTGATTTTTAGATAGGCCTAGTGTAGGGTTTTATAAGTGTTTTTTCCACTGTTCGGCAAGCGTTAGCGCAGCAATATTCTGAGCAAATTGATCAGCCGTCTCTTCATTCAGGGGCAAATTTTTTAATTCTAAAATATAACCAAAAAGCGCTAGCGCTTGAGGCGAGTGCTGAATAGGTTTGCTAAAACAAGTGAGGTACCAAGGGCGTGGCTTGATCTTTAATGTACTTTCCAATTGGCTGATTAGGTAAGGTATATCTCTGAGTTGTTTCGCATCCTCAAATAGATGGGCTAGTTTTGGGCTAAGCTTATTTTGCGAAGCAAGAATGTTTGAAGTATTCTCAAGTTGGCTAAGAATCGATGTTTTAGCTCTTTCAATATCTGGATAATAAACAGGAAGCTGTTCATCTTCTTGAACAGGGGTCAATGGTATTGACTGCTGACGCTCAAGTTGATTGGGGAGAGCGAAAGCTATATCTCCTTTAGATTCAGAGAGTTGCTCTGCCTCTGGGCTAGCTGAATATTGTCGAGACAGAAAAAAGCGAGGTAATTTGTTTGCCGAATCTCGTTGTGAAAGAAGAATAGGTGACTGAATGACAGAGCCCTGTTGTGAAAAAAAAGTAGGCGAGGGGCTGGCTGATGTTTTGTTATCCTGCCTAGCAAATGAGCGGAAATCGGTTCTCACTGTTAACTCTTCTTCACGGCTGAAATGTGTGTTTTCATCGAAATAGTAGGCATTGGAAGAGGGGTTCCTGGCCAATAAGGGCGTAGGAGGTGAAGATGGCGTTGTTGCATCATCTCTTTCAATAATGAGTTTACTGGGTCTAGGGGGCATAGCTTGCTCCTGGTGTGGGTGTATTATAATACAGATACCACATAAATACTCAATTTTAGATCATTTTATTTGCTTTGTTCCTTACGTGTTGATTAATAAGTAAGGTTTGCTATTTGCGCGAAAAATTGACGAAAAGGGCGTTCTGAAGTAAAGTTGTCGAACATTTTTTACAGCGGTTTAAGTACTATGAATTACCTCAATATTGCCGGTTATAAATTTATTTCGTTAAACGATTTGCCTGAAATGCGTTCGGTATTTCTGGAGCAGTGTCTTGTACTTCAGTTTAAAGGGACTATTTTATTAAGCGAAGAAGGTATTAATATCAGCCTGTCTGGCGCAGTTGAACAGATAGCGCTTTTCAAAACGTATTTAGCTAAAGATTTACGTTTTGCAGATATGACTTTCCGTGAAAGTTATTCTGACATACAGCCTTTTAAATTCATGCGCGTCAAATTAAAAAAAGAAATCATCACGATGAAGCAGCCTAGTATACACGCTGAATTAAAAAGGGCGCCAAGTATCAGTCCAATTGATTTCAAGCAATGGTTAGATGAAAAACGTGACATTACCATTTTAGATACGCGTAATGATTATGAAATTAAGTATGGTACTTTTGCTAATGCGATTGATTTAAAGATAAAAGATTTTAGTGAATTTCCACATCAACAAGAAAAAATAAATCCTGACAAGCCTATCGTTATGTTTTGCACAGGCGGTGTGCGTTGTGAGAAAGCTGCATTACAATTAATGGATGCGGGTTACTCTGAAGTGTATCAACTTGAAGGTGGTATCTTAAATTATTTTTCTGAAGTGGGCGGAGCACATTATAATGGAGAATGTTTTGTGTTCGATCACAGAGTTGCATTAGATGCGCATTTACAACCGACTCGAAATCAACAATGTATTATTTGTGAAAGTCCTATTACACCCGATCAGCAAGCAGTAGGATGTGCTTCTTGTCATTAAATAACATGCACGCAATAATTTTATATAAAAGGAAATGAAGATGGGTTTAAAGTCAGTTAGCACAGGCCGCAACGTTCCTGATGATGTTAATGTTGTTATCGAAATTCCAGCACACAGTGATCCTGTGAAATATGAAGTCGATAAAGAATCCGGTGCAATTATGGTGGATCGTTTCATGTCTACCTCCATGCACTATCCTTGTGATTATGGTTATATTCCTAATACATTATCTGAAGACGGTGATCCTGTAGATGTGCTTGTTGTTGCTCCTTTTCCTTTAATGACGGGTATTGTTATTCGTTGCAGACCTATAGGTATGTTGCGTATGACGGATGATGGCGGTCCTGATGCAAAAATTCTTGCAGTGCCTGTCGATAAACTATCAACTTTGTATAGACACATACAGCAGCCAGAAGATTTAAGTAAAGAATTATTAGCGTCTATCGTGCATTTTTTCCAACACTATAAAGATTTGGAAGAAGGTAAGTGGGTGAAAATTGCAGGATGGGAAAATCAAGATGCTGCAAAAAAAGAAATTTTAGAAAGTGCAAAGCGGTATAAAGAATAATGAAATAAATACTCAACACCAGGTATTACTGGTGTTGAGTGTAAAAAATTATTTTCTTGAATAGCTTTCAGAGTTGTTATTCTCACTTCCTGATTTTATGAGTCTCTTGTTTAGGCCATTTGTAAAAACAGTAACATCACTTTCAGAAATAGATACCTTGTCTTTGAGACGACTTAACAGCAAATAAAAATCATGAGTTTCATTAGTTCGCATTATAGGTTTGCTAAAAAAGCAGAAGCATCCACTTGATTCAGTTTGGCTATGCGCGAGTTGTGCAATGGCTTTTATTTTATTACTTGCATCATCATTGCTATTATTAATGTCGTTAATTTTTTTAATAGTAGCCGGCACTTTTACAGTGGTATTTTCTTTCGTTATTTTTTCTCCTCCAAAAAGGCCGCGCACTTGTTCTTGCCAAAATCCTTCAACTGCAAGAGCATGAGAAATTATTTCTAATAATTTTTTAGAGATTGCATTTTTAGATTCTTCAATAGAAGGTGGAGTAAGAAATGCGTTTCTACCAGCAAACTCCTCAATAGTTCCAGATGACCCTGCAGAAGATATCGCATTGCTAGATATAGCTGATGATGCTGATTTTGACTCATCATAAGAAATGTTAGATGGAGCGCTGCTAGCTCGAGAACTTCTTGATTCTGTAGGTGCAACAGAGGAGTTAGATGAGTAGCTTTGTTCTGGAATACTAGCTCTTCTAACAGCGTTTTGTGCTGTTTTTTCTGCAGCTAGTTTATTAACTTGATTGATGAGTGCGTCTAATTGCTCTTCAATTTCTTTTAATTTTTGTTCATAAGATTTTTTTGTTGCTTCTAGAGAAGTTGCAATAGTGTGTGGAAAGAAGTATTTTCGTTTAGTACTTTTTGAGTAACTATCAATCTTAATTTTTTCTGCATGTGCCGAATGAATAAGGGTTGTTAGTTTTTTGAAATATTGGTCTATTTCATAGTTGATGTCTTCATCATTTTCAACTGCATCAAGAGGTAAAGATATGCAGCATAGGCTCAGCATGCCTTTGATAGTTTCGAGCATTACTGAAATTTTTAATTCATATTCAGTAGCGGGTTGTGAGATCTTATTTTTATGATCTTCAAACATATGCGTAAACAAGACCTTGTATTTGACAAGGTTACCTTGCAATTCCTTAAAGGTCATATTCATAATCTTCACCCATAGTCTGTGATTACACATTAACCATAGTACAGGCTAAACCTTAAGAAATTCTTAGCAAATAGGGATAAACGGGTAAAAATATGATCAAAACTGAGGTGTAACTTAAAAATCCGTATAAGAAAAGGGGCTATCATCATGACAGCCCCTTTTGTCCTACCCTGGGCTTTCCCGGCCCGATCTACCTATCCTTGGCGGAGTATCCTTACGGGCATCATCCTGATGCCTATCCTTATTACACAGATCCTTTTGTGCACTTCATAATAGCAAACGTCACTGCTCCTACAACCAGAAGAGCAGTTTGTCAGTAGGTTAAAACTGTTTTAATTGAGTATGGCTAAGTTAATAATGTTAGTATAAACATGATGTTATAAAATAATAAAGTGAATATTTGGGCAAAAAGAAGGCAATTGAGCAAGTGTATTCTAGCTTATGGCTTACAAGTTTTTAAGATATACGCTATACAAAATGACGATTAAGAGGGGTGGTGACTAGGTTATTGCCAAAATTTAGTGAGCCAGCGTTGTAATGCGGATCCAAAGTTAACACTTAACACGCCAGCACCAAAGATTAGCATGCCTAAGTAAATGGGGATTAAGCCTACCGCTAATACATGCCAGCATTTGGAGCAATTGTTACTCCATGTTAACAGTGATGAGACTGAAAAAGGTAACAAGGTGCTTTTTAATAGTAAATAATAAACAACATAGGCTGTAGCCAGCAAAAAAATAATGCCGCCTAAATTTAGCGTCTTGTGATCTTGTATGGTGTATCGTCTCAACACAAAGCTATCCTGTAAATTAATTGTTAACTGTTTTAAATATAAACTATCGATATAAAAAACTGGGGACAAAATCGTTAGGACTGCCATTCTAAAGTGATTTGCTTAAGAGAAAATTAAGAAAGAAAAATATTTCCTATAAGTTCGCCCATTTGCAACGGAGAACCTTCTTGAAGAGTAGGCGTCCAGGTCACTTTATCCTTAGGAAATAAGATGATAGCAGTTGAGCCCATTTTAAAATGTCCTAACTCAGCACCGCGAGTCAGTGTAATACTCGTTTCTCCTTGTGCGGGGTAAGACTGGCTAATGACATTGTTAGCTGCATAAGGTTGTTCATTCCAGACAGTATTAATGCTGCCGACTAGCATGGCACCCACTAGAATCACAGCCATAGGGCCGAAGGCGGTGTCAAAAATACAAATTAATCTTTCATTTCTAGCAAATAAATGAGGTACGGTGCGCACTGTTTTTTGATTCACAGAAAATAATTTACCAGGAATAAAGACAGTCTCTCTCAGAGTTCCGGTATATGGCATATGAACGCGGTGATAATCTTTGGGTGAGAGATAGATAGTTGCAAAATCACCTTCTCTGAATGGGGCTGAATAGGATGAGTTGCCTAGCAGCTCTTCCAAGGAAAAATGAAATCCTTTGGCTTGAAAAAGTTGATTATCATTTATGTGCCCCACTTGGCTGATATTGCCATCTACAGGGCTGGCGAGTGCGTTAATTTCTTGCACTATAGGTCTGAGTTCTGGTTTTAATAAGCGTGTAAAAAAACTATTAAAAGTAGGATAATCGTTTATGTCTGTCTGTAAAGCAGCATTAAGATCAACACCATAGCGTTTAATCAGGTGATTGATCTGCCAATTTTTAAACCATTTCCATCGGCACTCTGAAAGCCATCCTGCTAGAGATGAGAGAGTATGCTGAGGGACTAGGTATTGGGGAAGTATACTTAACTTGTTTCGCATCGTAATAATTAGCTACATAAAAATGAGTCGCATTATAGCGCAACCTGCAAGAAATAGGGAAGTTTAAAGTGGCATGTGAGGAGTGAATTCAGTAGGATTCAGCAGTGCACCTGGATATTGGATAGGAGGAGTAAGTAGTGTTAATTAAAAGTGTAATTTTTGCGTTGATATTGGTTATTTTATTTTGCTTAGGCAGCGGTCTTTTTTATTTAGTCAAAGCTAAGGATGATTCAACACACGTAGTAACAGCATTAACTTGGCGCATAGGATTATCTATCGCATTATTTGTTCTGCTGCTTGTAGCGTTTAGTCTGGGTTGGATAAAGCCACATGGATTATAAGTTAGGAAATTACAAACCTATTCTTAATTTTAGTCTAATCGCTATCTTAGTGTTAGTGAGTTATTATTTTTTTTCAATGTCACTGGCGTATTGGGCAGTCATCGCTGCACTCAGTTTGCAGCTTAGTTTGATTCAAATAATACGAAAAAAATGTATTAAATTATGTGCTATTGCGTTAGGCACGGCGAGTTTAATTTTTGTAATAAATGCGTTGCCTCATTATTTTATTAGCACAGCTATTTTATTGTCAGTCATAATTTTTAGCACAACGTATGTTTGTTTGCGTTATCCAGGGAATTGGGGCGCAGGATGTGTTATCAATTTTTTTGCAATACTTTCTTCATGCTCATCAGTTAATTTTCTAGAAAATGGAGAGAGAGTTTTTTGCATATTGATAGGGTTTTTCATCGTTATTTTTTTATATACATTTTTTTATAAAAGTATCGATAGAGTAAAATCCAAATTAGAGCTATGTTTGCTGAGTTTGGGATACTTAAATCAATCTATATTTAATTGTTATCTCGCTCAAGATTATATCGAAAAAAAATATTTGTATGATCGCGAGCAGCATTATGCACGCAGTGATTATTTGGTGGAGATGAATGAGCTGCGTGAAACTGCTAAGGATCTTACTCAGGCGCAACAAAATATTTTTGCTCCTATTATAATGAAGATAGATTATCTTTATGAAAATATTTTAGCCTTAGGTTTGCCGCTTTATCGAGTAGAGGATCATACGGTTTTTGCAGTGGAAAATAAAGAATTACACGCTCTCTCTGCTGCGATTGATACAAGATTACATGATGTCATAAAAAATATATTCCATAAAAAAAATGCTGTGGTTTCTGAAAATACGTTAATAGAAAATATAAATCTTTTGGAAGAAGTTTATAACAGCGCTATTCAAGTAGTGTCTCAAGATCCAAAAGTATTTTTGATATTTATTCATGATTTATATGCATTAGATGAAGCGATATTGGAAATATTACAGAAGTTCCCGCTAACAAGAGTTAATATATTGTGAAGCACGACTTGATGCCATGGATGGCATCTTCAAGCGCATGGATGCGCTGTTTGGAGTGCGGAAACAATATATTAATTTTTGTTAGCGGGACTCCTGTAAATGTTATTGCAGCATCGTAATCAAAATTAATTTATAACTTGGTGCAGTATGATTAATGTAATGAGTAAGCAGTCTTTACGTACATCACTTGCAGTTTTTATTGCAATTATAATGCAGCATTATTTTTCTATGTCGCATGAATTTTGGGAGCCTCTCGCTGCATTTTTCATGTTACAAACGCCACTGACTTTTAATATGCGAAAAGTGCCGCAGCGTTACTTGGCAATTGTTTTTGCTTTATTGGCGTCGCATTCAATTTTAATGTTGAGTTATTCGCTATTCATTGTCATTTGTATGCTGCTAACAGCTTTATATTATGGTATGAAAGTGTATTCATATCATTTCAAATATTTATCGCCAGATTTATTATTTGTTGCGGTTGTATTTTTATTAGTGACGCCACTTTCAGTTAATAATTCTCCGTTTGCACATCTTCATGATGTGAGTTTGGGGGCGCTAGTTGCTTTTTTAACGGGATTATTTTTCTTTCGCCCTCGTCCCGATGTGGATTTTAGGAAGGGTGTCATTTTAATTATAGAAGCCTACTCAAATTATTTATCTTCGATAGTCGATTTGCTGCTGAAAAAAAATAATAGTGAAAATAATGTGAATGCGATGAAGCTTGTTGTAGAAGAAAGATTACGTAAGACCCAATTAAATTTTCCAGAATGGGTTTATCAAGCACATTTTGTCCCTAGTTTGCAGCAGGGCCATAGACATTTTTTAATGAAGATAGAACAGTTGGGGCAAATATTATTTGCAATGCATTATGTTACGAGAAACGCTATTGATCCTATGCTACTGAATGATTTATCAGATTCGTTGAACAGTTGTGTGCAAGACGCTAAAGCGTGCATGGAAGGGGTGCTTGTGCGTTTAGATTTAAAAATACAAGAAGATAACTTAGATGTCTTTTATCAAGATATAGTTTTGCTAGAAAAACAGATCAATAAAATAATTTCCTTACCTCTAGAGTTGTTAGATGTTTCAAAAGATTATATGGCTGTGTCAGCGTTACTCTATGATTTTAAAGATATTTATAAAGTTATATTGGGATTAACCGAGGCCATACGATAAGTTAGATATGGTATAATGGCAGAAGATAAAGGAGTTCTAAGGATTAGAATATCCAATGAATCAATATAAAAAGTCCATTATTTGCTCTATTTTGTTGATTGCTATGGGATCAACAATTTTGGCTGGGTGGATTTTTCATGTGCCCATCATGATACAGTTTATTTCTGGTTTTGTTGGGATGGTATTTAACACAGCCCTTTGCGTCACTCTGTTCGGGATTTATTTTCTATTATTCAACTTCGAGTTTCCCTATAAAAATATATTTCAGAAAAGCATTCTTTTCATAGTAATGATTATTTCTATGTTCAGTTTAAGTCAAAATATCTTTGAATATGATTTGGGTATAGATAGATTGTTTATTATCCCATGGTTGGAGGATCTTAATCCTTATCCTGGCCGTATGGCAGTTAATACATCAATCGTATACATATTGTCTGCTAGTATCGGTTATCTAATATCTTATGGTCATATAAGAAAAGTCGCTATCATCATTCAGTCTTTTACCTACATTATTTTTTTCATCGCGTTAACTGGATTCCTGATTTATACCCTCAAATTAGAATTTATTTTTGGTGGGTATGGATACACACGTATGTCTATACCCACTACAATTAGTTTTATGGTTGTTAGTATAGCGTGGTACTTGATTTGGAGTGAAATGGATTGGTATAAAAAACTTTATAAGGATGATGAAGGTAAGAGAATAACATTTGTCATGGGCGTCATTTTTTTGGGTGTGACATTGACTGTTGGGTTGGTTAGTATTTCGATCTTAACGCATCAAAATATTTTATATATACAGCGTATATTAAAAATAAATTTTCAAAATAAAGTTAAAGTCATTGTGAATTCCATAAATAGCATAGAAAATGATGTTATTTCAGTAGCTCACAATGATTTTCTGATGGATTCTTTGCAAAATGTTAATGCTAATAATATAAAAAATTTAAATAAATATACGCATCCCTTAATGTTAAAAGAATTTAATGCAGTTCAATGGCTGGATAAGAATGGAATGAGTTTAGTGAGAGAAGGGGAATATCAGCCTAACCCTAGTATTGGAGTGAAATTGAATACGCCATATCAATCTTCTTTACTTTGGGATAAAGGATTTTATTTTAAATTTAAGGTGCCTGTTATAAAGGATAATAAATTAATCGGTTATTTTTCAGGTGAGGCACCGTTGCATGAACTGGATGAAATGTATAAAGATTATGAGGGTTTGGGATCAACGGGTGAGGTTGGGATTTGTGGTTTATTGAATGCAAGTTCAGCGCAGTGTTTTCCTATGCGACTTTATCCTGAGGCTTTTAATACCTCTTTAATTATAAATGATAAGCCTCTGCCTATGTTTTATGCTTTGCGTGGCCAGGCTGGAATTATTACGACGCTTGATTATCGTCGAATTAATGTGATTTCAGTCTATGGCCCTATAGGAAATTTAAATTTAGGCATGTCAGTTAAAATGGATACTGAAGAAATTTATATGCCTGTTCGTCATCAGTTATTCATTGTTTTGTTTTTGGCGGTTATACCCATCGCGATAGGATTGCTATTATTATATTGGCAAGTCGTTCCTTTGGTGCGTAAGGTTGTCTCTTCAGAGCGAATCGCCAATAAAAATAAAAAAAGATTAGAACGTAATGATAAAAAGTTGCAGCACAGTAATGAAGAACTTGAAAAAAACATACAAAAGCTAAATCAGCGTAATAAAGAGCTCTTGCTTTTAAAAGAATTAATGAGTTCTTTGCAACCGTGTTTAACTTTAACAGAAGCGGCAAAATTTGTTTCACACTATTGCCAATTATTATTCCCTGATGTTGCAGGCACATTGTATTTTTCTCAAGGAATAGGTAGTGAGTTGAAATCTGCAAGTACATGGGATTTTCCATTAATGCAAAAAAAAATAATGCAGCCTTCTGAGTGCTCTGCTATAAAAGAAAAGATAGAGAATAAATTAACGAGTCGAGAATTAAGCTCTGGTTGTGCACATAGTGAAAAAATATTTAAAAATTCTTATAATTATTTTTGCATTCCAATCGAAATTGATAAAGAAAATATGGCGCTATTGTATTTAGAATCAAAGGAAGGAAATGAGAACTGGAGCTATCATAGGATTCTTGCTAATGCACTGGGAGAGCAATTAGCTTTAGAATTTTCAAACATAAATTTGAAAAAAACTTTGCTGGAACAATCTATTCGTGATTCGCTTACAGGTTTGTATAACAGGCGCTATTTGGAAGAGTGGTTAGATAAGGAATTAAAAGTAGCGGCAAGAATGAAAGCCTCATGTGGCATTATGATGGTAGATATCGATTTTTTTAAAAATGTAAATGATAATTTCGGGCACGAAGCAGGTGATGTGGTTCTTAAAAGTTTTGCATCACTTTTTGAAAAATTTATACGTCCATCAGATTTAGTTTGTCGTTATGGCGGCGAAGAATTTGTCATTGCTATGCCTTCAATTTCATTAGACATTGCGTTGAGGCGTGCTGAAGAGTTGCGTAATCGAGCGCAAATGATGAAAATAGAGTACGATGGAAAAATATTAGATCCCATTACAATATCAATAGGGGTTTCTATGTACCCTCATCATGGACTGCAACTTCAAGATTTAATTGCCGCTTCTGATACAGCTTTATATCAGGCAAAAAATTCGGGCCGCAATAATGTTATAGCCTATAACAACCCTTAGGAATGTACACGTTACTTAATAATTTTTTATTTTTCAGTTAAACAATCTTCAACAGGTCGTTCATCCAAACTTAATTCATTAGGATAAAGTTTTTGTGAACCCCACTCAGACCAAGAGCCGTTGTAAATTGCATGGTTAGGATGCTCAAGCAGATCTAATACAAAATCCAGTGTTGCAGCAGTCATTGCAGTTCCGCAAGTGGTAATGATAGGTGTTTTTAAATCTATGCCACAGGCTATTAATTGAGATTTAATTTTTTCTATGGGTCGCCATAAACCATCTTTTTCGAAAAGTGTATTATAAGGAAATGAAAAACTCCCAGGAATATGACCTAGTCGTAAATTAGGAGAAGTTTCAGGGCCGCCAGCAAATCGTACTGCATGTCTAGCATCTATGACTTGCTCGCTGGGATTATGTAGGTTGGATTTCATTTGTGACAATGTACGTATAAATTCATTTTTAAAATTAACCTTATAAGGTCTCGCTGTGATATGCGGCTCACCACTTTCTGTTTTGCCATTATATTTATTCCAGCTGTCTAAGCCCCCGTCGAGTACATACAGTAATTGTGGGTTGTGACCAAACATTTTAAACATCCATAAGGCTCGGCAAGCGGTGTGCAGTTTGCTGTTATCATAAAAAATTATTTTTGCATCGTTGCGTACGCCTAGTGCGCTCAGTTTTTCACTTAAGATCTTTTCGTCTTGAAGTAACATATGAGTATGAGGAGCAGCTGGGTCAGGATCACTAAAGTCATCGATAGAAAAAAATTGAGCCCCAGCTATATGTTGAGTGAGAAATTCTGTTTTCGCATCTCTTTGTTCATCTGGCATATGAAAACTGGCATCAAATAGGATGACATTTTTTTGATTTTTACGAAATTTATCTAACTGTGCCGAATTAATTAACCAGGACATAAAAATTCTCTCGTTTACAATTTGTACATTTGTTTGCAGGGTCTTTGCTTGCTTGCAATGAGTTAATCAAGTTAAATAGTACCCTCTTAGAATGTAACTTTAAACATGCAAATAAAGATAGGTATTTAAATTATGGCTGATATACAAGCAAACTCAAATGGAAATATTTCTGAAGACTTGGTTCGTGATTTGATCAAAGAACGCAAGCGCGACAGATTATGGCGAAATATACGCTTCTTTTTAGGTTTTGTTTTTATTATTTTAGTTTTTATGATGGCTTTTGGCGGTCAAGGGGTTTCTGGTTCGATAGAGGGTAAGGATTATATTTCGTTGGTTCGTTTAGATGGTTTAATAGCACCTGGCAAAGAATTTTCTGCGGAGCAAGTTTTGCCTACGCTTAAGGATGCTTTTTCAGATAAGCGTGCCAAAGGTGTGATTATCGATATTAACTCCGGTGGTGGTACGCCAGTTCAGGCTTCGATAATTCATGATGAAATTTTAGCGTTAAAGAAACGTTATAATAAAAAAGTCGTCGTTGTTGGAGAAGACATGTTGGCATCAGGTGCCTATTTTGTTGCAGTCAGCGGAGATAAAATTTACGTCAATCCGAATACGATTACGGGTTCCATTGGTGTCATTATGCAAGGTTTTGGATTTGTAGACGGCATTAAGAAACTCGGTGTAGATCGCCGTGTTATTACTTCTGGAATAAACAAAGATCGCTTAGATCCATTTTTACCGCAAAATGTTGAAGATGTTAATAAGATCAAAACTGTGATAGACGAAGTGCATCAAAATTTCAACCAAGCAGTTTTAAAAGGCCGTGCGGGTAAATTGAAAGGTGATCAAAAGGAATTATTCTCAGGCGATTTTTGGACGGGTCAAACCGCATTGCAGTTAGGTTTAGTGGATGGATTGGGTAATTTAAGCGATGTGATGGAATCTGAGTTTCATGTTTCTCGATATAAAGATTACAGCGAAAATAATCCGTTGAAGAAGCTTGTAACGCAGTTAGGCGCAGCTTTAAATTTACCTTTGAGTGATTTGGATCAGCATGTTTTAGCGAAAATATAATGTAGACCTCGCGGACACGGCGCAGAACGCCTTTGTCCGCGCTACGGAAAATGGGTGCATGCTAGCTTTTGTAGCCCGGACTAAGCGTAGCGAGTCCGGGATTGGATGTGCTACTTTCTGCTTCCCCAAGACCAGGAAGATGATGGCGGCACTCTAGGGGCAGGAGCTGCATCATTCCACACTGGGACTACTATGCCTCTACCTAAGGTATAGCGAGACATGGCATTCGGTGAGCTAAAGAAATAGATGCTGCTATTATCTAACGAATTAGCAAATAGTTTTTTTACAGGGCTGACATTCGCATGTGAGGACTCACGTGTTCTTACATAGGTATTATCACTGCGTAAATATTTTCCTTCAAAACGTGTAGTGCCATCGGCTTCAACATTAAGATTACATGTGACACCGGCTAAACCTACGCGTGCGCTATCATGTAAAGTGACATAAATACCATTACTATTAACCCAATAGACATAAACTTTGCTGGATTGAGTCGCAATGATTTTCTTTAAATTAACAAAGCCAGCGACGCGTACAACGCCGCAGCCTGAAGAATCAATATCAAGGGAATTGCTGTCAGCACCGATAATGTTGACCTTGCCAGCGACGCTATTAACGATGTTTTGTATGCCCACACGGCCGCTGACACTGACTGTTCCATATCCTGTGTTGTGAATGTTTAACGATGGCGTATAAGCACCAATGACTGAAGTGTATCCGTTGCCTATCTGAGTCACATTGCCTAAATTCATATGTCCAGCTAATAAAATATTCGGATTACCCATAGCCTTGATATTTAAGCATGCACTTTGAAGGTGCGTAGCTTCAACTTTTGCACATCCAGTGACGTTTAAATTATGTAAAGTGCGCAAGCCTATACGTATCACTACTTTATCCATATGGCTGTTTTGGCAGTCGGGGGCTACATGTATGTATAAGGTGTTGCCTCTCGTTTCAACTGCAGTTTGACGTGTTGATTCGTTAGGTCCAATCACAAAAATGCTATTATGATCTTGTTGACCGAACATCTGTACAGTGAAAGGACCGTTTATGTCGATGTTGGTAAAGTTAGTCGCTCTCACCATCATGGCGGAATAGGTTTTGGAGTCTGGGGCGAAGCTACCGAATTGATTAAACTGGCTGGGCTCACCTGTAAAAAACCATCTATCACCCTGACGCGTCCAGATACTAGGGTCTGTGTTGATTTGTTGCATCCAATTTTCAAATACTAAGTTGCTATTGAGTAAGGCGCTGCGGTTTTGATCGAGTCTTTGTGCGCAACTCGCCAAAAGCAGTAAGGTTGTGCAAATAATCCCAAACACATAGCGTTTTTTCATAGTATCCTCTGCTAAATACACCATAGTCCTTAACTGCACTGGTTAGTATAAAGCTAAGTTTGCCACACAAACAAGTGTCCATGCACGGGCTCGTTATTTTGCTGTCGAGTAATGATAGTTTCATAAGATAATGTTTTGAAATGCTGTGCTCGTGCAAGTGCTTCCAGGTACTCTTTTTTATGCGAAAAACGCCCTGATTGGTTTACCGCAAAATCATCTTTAGTGTTGATTTCGGTATTACAGATAAATAATCCGCCTGGTCGCAACGCTGATTTTATTCCTTTAAAAATAGCCTCTAAATCACCTATATAAACGAGCACATCACCTGCGATAATGAGATCATATTGATTGTTTTTAAGATTGAGATAAGAGAGTAAATCATCAGTAAACACTGCATCATAAATATTTTTTTGCGTCGCGAGGGCTAGCATGTTAGGAGAAAGATCAACACCTGTTAATGATTTTGCATAAGCTTTAAATGGAGCGCCGCATAATCCTGTCCCGCAGCCTAAATCCAAAATATCAAGAGTGTGAGGTGTCGCTTTTTTTATTTTTTGAAATGCATTAAACAGTAATTCAGGAATTTTGTAATCTAAGCTTTGTAATAAATGAAGATCATAGTGATCAGCATAGGTGTCAAATAAATTTTTTATGTAACCAGGTGGTGATGTTGTTAGTTGTTTATCTTGCTCTAGCATTTGGACAGTATAACGTATTGCTTCATTGTCAGGCTCTAATAATAATGCTGCACGAAAATGATTTAATGCAAAGTTAATATGTTGTTTTTCTAAAAAAGCCGCGCCCAGATTATTGTGTGCTGAAAAATAATCAGGCTGAATTTGCAAAGCACGTTGATAGTATTGAATAGCGCTATCAACATAACCTTGTTGCATACAAATCACGCCTAGATTAAATAAAACTTGTGTGTCATTGGGCTCAAGTTTTAGTGCATTGAGATAATGTTCTTTTGCACTTTTAAGTGATCCTAATTTTAAATAACAGGTTCCTAAATTTGTTTGTGTTTCAAAATGATGAGGATAATTTTTTTCAATGTTTAATAAAATAATTTCTGCTGCTTTAAAATCATTTTTTTCTAGCAGTAATCTAGCTAATTGAAATTCTGCAGCAGCATGTTCTGGTGTTAATTCTAATAATTTTTGATAGGTTGTTATGGCTAAATCAGGCAAATTTTGTTTTATATAACTAAGACCTAAATTGTAATACGCTTCATTGTAATGTGGTTGGTTTTCTATGGCTAATTTAAAGTAGTCTATAGCAGATGCAAAATTATTTTGTGCGTAATAAATCGTGCCTAAGTTATTGTAGGCAGCAGCATAATGAGGATCAAGATGAATTGATTGTTCTAGAGCTTTAATGGCTTTATCAAATAATTCAATTGCCTTAAGTGCATTCGCTAGATTTAAATAAATAATAGGATTGTTAGGCTCTTGTTGAACCGCATTTTCAAAATACTGTATGGCTTTTTTAAAATTTCCTATCTGTGCTTCGAGTATGCCTAATGCATGTAATATCTCAGACGATTTAGGATTTTTTTTTAATAGCATTAAATAGCCATTTTTTGCAGAATCTAACTCACCTGCTCGGTGTAGTTTTTGTATGCTTTCAAGGTCTAGTATTATATTTTTCATAAAAAATCTTTGCGCATAGGTATATGTATGATGCCTGCTTCTTCATAAGGCTCGCCAATTTTATTAAATCCGTAATCAGAATAAAATTTTTCTAAATAAATTTGTGCCGAAATAACGATAGGCGCAGAAATTTTTTGTTCTTTCAAATAAGTGAGAGCTTGCTCCATAGCTGCTTTGCCATACCCTTTTCCGCGTGCGGATTTTGCTGTTAAAACGCGTCCTATGCAAGCAGCATTCGGATATTTTGTGCCGGGTAAAAATAAACGTAAGTAGGCTGTTAATTTGTTATCTTGTATGCCCAATAAATGAATGGCTTTTTGATCTAAATAATCTATATCAGGTTCTGTGCATTGTTGTTCTACATTAAAAACATTTTGACGCAAAGCTAAAATATCATAAAGCTCATTAGTGCTTAATTCAGAGAATTCACGGTGTTGCCATTCTAACATTTTTTTTCCTTGGTTCTGTTTATAAATTAGTGATAGCGTTTGATGCTCTTAGAGCAGTAAAATAACGTATGTTATAGGCTAAGGATTTTATCTCAATGAAGCAACTGATTCGCGCAGTGAATTCACCAATTCATGCGCATGTTACGATACCAGGTTCAAAAAGTATTACCAATAGAGCATTGTTACTTGCTGCATTATCAGAAGGTGTAGCAGAGATATTTGATATTTTACTCAGTGATGATACTTGGGCATTTATCAATGCACTTAAAGAGTTAGGTATAGTGATTCAAGTCGATGAGTCAACCAATTCATGCTTGGTGGCAGGAGGGATGGGGGAATTTCCGCATAAAGAAGCTTCCATTTGGTGTGATAATGCCGGAACAGTCGCACGATTTTTGTTAGCAGCCTGTGCAGCTACACCTGGCGTTTATCGATTTGATGCCTCTCCTCAATTGCGCCGCAGACCTATTGCAGCTTTGTTGCGTACACTGTGTGGGCAAGGTGCTAAGGTGCTTGAGGAGTCTGAAAGCATGCCATTCACTATAGTCGGAAGTGAAGGTTTGCGGGGTGGTGAAATTGAAATAGAAAGCAGCGAGTCTAGTCAATTTGTTTCAGCGTTGTTAATGGTTGCTCCTTTTGCAGCATCACCGGTATTGATAAAAACCCATGAGTTAGTGAGCAATCCTTACGTAGATATGACTTGTGCGATGATGGCAGATTTTGGTGTCCTAGTAAGACGCATGCACAGTACTCGATTTTCTATTCCTGCTCCTCAACGCTATGTTGCTAGGGATTACACAATAGAACCTGATCTTTCTACGGCTTCTTATTTTTTTGCGGCAGCAGCTGTCACGGCAGGGAAGATGACAATACAAGCCGTTGATAGAATTAATTCAAAACAAGCCGACGTAGAATTTTTAAGTGTCTTAGAAAAAATGGGTTGTGAGGTGATTTCAACAGACACTGTGTTAACTGTGAAAGGACCTGAAAAATTACAAGGCATTAACGTTGATATGCGACATTTTTCAGATACGTTTATGACCTTAGCAGCTATTGCACCTTTTGCAGAAACACCGACTATGATTACTAACATTGCTCACACACGCCAACAAGAATCGAATCGCATCTCTGCAATGCGAGAAGGTTTGGAACGTTTGCAAGTTAAAGTAGAAGAAGGTCCTGATTGGCTTAAGATCTATCCCAGCAAGCCAGTTGCTGCATTAATTGATAGTCACTCAGATCACCGCATTGCTATGGCATTTTCAATCATCGGTTTGCGTGTGCCGGGCATTGAAATTGAACATGCAGAATGTGTTGCAAAAACGTGTCCGACATTTTTTGAGATGTGGGATGGGTTGCAAGCATAAAGCCGTGACCAATTCCCTTCTCCTGCGGTGTTTTTTGCCGTGGGAGTAGGTGCCCGAAGGGCTAGGGTATGCACGTATTTTTTGTGCCTTGCTCAGTTTAAAAGTAATCTCAGCTTTTTTTATACGCTACAAATGTATGTTATAGGAGAATAAGGTTTTCTTTTTTTAAACCCCCAACAACTATGCAAGACTGCTGACTTGTTGGGGATTTAAAAAAAAGAAAACCTTGTTCTCCGACCTCAATTACAACGCATCATTCTTCACTTTAGGCTTGTGCCGTTTACGTGATCGTCGTCTTTTCTTTTTTGGCGATGTGGTTTCACTCACAGCTTTGATTAATTCTTCACGTTCTTCTTGTGTGCCAGAATAAAATTTAATCCACCAGTCACATAATTCTTTAACGGGTTCGCCAGCATGTGCACGCATGATTAATAAATCATATCCTGCACGAAAACGTGGATGTTCTAGCAAACGAAATGGCGCTGTACCATATCGACAAGTTAAACGATATTGTAAAAAACAAATTTCATGTATGGACATTAACAAACGTTTTGGAATGGTGAGTCTATCCAGTTGTTGTCGTAACACTTTTCGTATGGATTTTTCAAACATAACATGTGCAGGAAGATCCTCTTCTGCAGGTTTTTTTGAAAGTTCTAAAATAGGGCGCCATAAGAAAACAGAAAATAAAAAGGTAGGAGAGATGGATTTACCTTCACTGTCTCTGTCATCTGTGTCAGATAGTGCGCTCTCGATTAATGTGATGGTTTCAGGTTGTTTTAAAAAATCAGACGTTTGTGGGAACAGCTGATCAAACAATTGAAATTCAAGCAGCAAACGAAATGTTTTTAAGCGCGGGCCTTCTTGGAAAAATTTTAAAATTTCTTGAAATAATCTGGCCGGAGAAACATGACCTAACAAGTGACTTAACTCGTGCATGGATTTTTCTAAGGTTGGGCATATGTTTAAATCGAGTTTTCCTGCGAATCGAATAGCTCGCAACAAACGCACAGGATCTTCTGTAAAGCGCTGTTCGGGATCTCCTATCATGCGCAACATTCTGTCGTTGATATCTTGCATGCCATGCATGTAGTCCACAATAGAGTAATCAGCAATGTTGTAATAAAGTGCATTGACAGTGAAATCCCTACGTAACACATCGTCTTCAATCGTGCCATATACGTTATCGCGTATGATCATGCCTTCGTGGCTGTGACCATGTTGTTCATGGCTGTCTTTGTGATGTGTGCGAAACGTTGCGACTTCAATAATTTCTTTTCCAAAAATGATATGCGCTAATCGGAAACGTTTACCTATCAATCGGCAGTTTCTGAAAAGTCGTCGCACATCTTCGGGGTGAGCATTCGTCGCAATATCATAATCTTTGGGGTGGCGGCCTAATAATAAATCGCGCACGCAGCCGCCAACCAGGTAGGCGCTGTAACCGCAGGTATTCAATCGATAAAGCACTTTAAGCGCATTATGGCTAATGCCTTTGCGAGATATGGTGTGCTCACCGCGGGGTATGATGGTAGGTTTGATCGAATTCATCGATGCGGGCTTCTTTTTAGAAAAATTTTTGAACAGCCCTTTTAACAGCTTAATAATTTTCATGTCCTCGTTTGTTTATGTTTAACTTAAAACAAAATATCGGCGTATAATACCACTTCTTCTTGCTTTATATCTATACACGTTTGCTCCCTTCGTCTAGTGGCCTAGGACGTCGCCCTCTCACGGCGGTAACACGGATTCGAATTCCGTAGGGAGCGCCATAAAATCAATGGGTTAGATAAAGCCGCCTTGCTAAGTTTATTAGCAAATTCCTATTTCTGCCGTTAAATACCCATTATTACTTTAATTAGTAAAGTTCTTCTTTCTTAAGCTAGTTCGAGTTACAATATACCAATATAACGGTAATTGATTAATTTTAATCATATCGTGTCAGGGATGTTAGGCGAATAAGACGGTCAATGAATTCCCTGGGGCGGAGCAATGTTAACTCGTGAAATATTAATTGAAATTAATCAATTCATTGAAGACGTGCTCGAGCCTTATTTATCTCGTAAGGACTTGAAAGAGCACGCATTTGCCGTTATCCAGGACTTGGGTGTTTTGCAGGTAACTATAAAATTCAATGAAGAAAAATTTCATTCCAATAAAAAATTGCAAGAGCTTTTAAAAGAGCTCCAAAAAATTCTTTTAGATAAGATGTATGCGCAATCTAAAGCGGCTTTTGACAATTTATTTTATGAGATTGCATTGCGTGTTCATCTTGTAATGAAAGAGTTTGAAGCTGAAAGTCAAAATTACGCTGCGTCAACAATATCAAATAATGATTCTGTTTCTATTTCCATCGCTTCGATAACATCCTCAGAAAGTAGTGATATCGACTCTAGTTCTAGTGAGGTAGAAGTTGATAGTGAGTCTGATATTGAAACTGATGATTCGGTGATAGATATACCCTATATAAAACCATCAGATTATAAGATAAATGAGGGTATTAAGTTTTTCACATTTGTCCATCAAGCTGCATCATCTGAAAAACTTAGGGCGAATAAATTTAAAAAGCCGAGCATTGATTATGTTCATGAAGATGATCTTGTAGATGCAGGTGAGAAATTTAATTTATTACAAGCACAAAAAAAAGTATTTGATGTGATAGAAGGTTATAAGCAAATAAATAAAACAACTTATGGCCAGCAACGCGCAGATGAATTACTTGAGAGTATCGAGGCTGCCAAAGATGAAGCGGATCTTTATCAAATCATCATGAATTTTTTAAAAGATGGAAAAACTGAAATTGATAATCATTTTTGTAGTTTCTTTAGAAGTTTTTCTCGCAGCAGTAATACAGATGTTAATTCTTTGCGTGGGATGTTGATCGATAATTTTGTTTATGGAAAATCAAAATTGCCCAGAAATAAGCGTGTAGAGCTTATTGTTTCTTCGTTGAAGAATAAATCATTTAAAGATAATTTTGAATTGTCATTTTCTGAAGATGGGGTTCCGTTGATTGCCAAACCTGAAAAATCTGAATACATGAAAATGGTAACTACGCGTGCGATGTATTAATTATTAGTTTGGAGATGAAAATGCAACATAGTAGAATTTCATATGCAGCGATTGAGCAGCTGATTATGAATTTAAGTCATTTCGACACGTTAGAAGAACTGAACTTTTTGAAAGTTAAGTTAGAGATTTGTAAAAATAGACAAATTGATCTTGCAGATATGCAGGATGATGTTGATGAGTTACAAATGTTTGCTGATAATCTTCTCCGGCAATCAAATGATTCAAACAAATCTGTGCAGATAGAAAGCCTAAAAAATATGTTGTTTATGTTGTGTCAAAGTATTCAGGAAAAAATTTCTAAATCCAATTTATCTATTGTTTCCTCTAATGCAAATGTATCAGACCAATTAAATTCATTTTCTATCTCCAGTGACGCATCTGAACCAAAATTGTCACCCTCTCCATTTCTATCTCCTGTTGTTGCAGTTCAGGCTTCATCAAGCTCACAGGGCAATAGAAGTCCTAGTCCAGTATCTGCTTTTGCTTCTGAAGACGGTTCGGATTTGGGTCTGGCAGATTTATTTGAAAATGCATCAGAAGATAGAATGAGTCCAAGCGTTTATTCTCCTGATGTAATGTCTGCACACGCGAAGGCTGCTGTGCCAGATGCCTACTATTATTTGAAGGTTAACACATCGGCTTCGCCATGCAGTTATGACTCTGCTACTCCTGCTTCATGGAGAAATCCCAGTGTTTCTTCTAATGAATCTTCCACTCCTGTTTCGAAGAATGATGTAGTAGATGTTGCGGCACATGTATTGAAAGTAATTGACAGTTATATTGCAAAATTAAACACAAATACTTACGGGCGTAAACGCGCTGTTGAATTGAAGACCTTGGTTTATCAGGCTGTAAGTACGGTTGCATTATCTGAAGTCATCATGGAGTTTCTGTGCGATGGTAAAACTCAAGTTGATCAAAGTGCATGGAGCTTTTTTTCCAGTCTGTCTCGCAGCAGCGGTACGCATGAAGATTCTTTGCGTGGCATGTTGATGGATAATTTTGTTTATGGAAAACCACAGCTGACTAGAAATAAGCGCGCAGAGGTTATATTATCTTCATTGAAAAATAAATCATTTAAAGATAATTTTGAATTGTCTTTTTCTAACCCTACAATGCCAGTTTTTTCCAAATCTGAAAAATCTGATTATTTAAAAATTGTAGGCACACGTGCAATTTATTAGAAAATATATTGAATTATGTTGGAGTGACTAGCATGCAATCTGGTGAAATGAATGATGATTTTAGCTCAGACGTTCTTTCTGAAGAAGAAAGTCCATCAGCGCGCCTTGTTTTGAATGATCAAGGTTATTATTTTTATGAAGATAGTCATGAACCGACTGCTCGTCAGTCTGCAACTTCTTCCGCTGCTGCTGTGATATTAGAATCTTTTAAAGCATCTCAAAAATCAATTTTAAATTGTATTTTGAGGTATATGCATGTAAATAAAAAAAATGTGTGCGGTTACAACCGCGCGAATGAATTATATAGCTTAATCGAGTCTGCAAAAACACAAAATGATTTAATTGGCAGAGTAAAGGAATTTTTAAAAGAAGGTAAAACTCAAGCAGATAAAAGAACATGCAGCTTTTTTTTCAGCATGTCTCGCAGCAGTCGTACACATGAACAGTCATTGCGTG
This sequence comes from Gammaproteobacteria bacterium, assembly GCA_031291255.1. Classification (GTDB taxonomy): domain Bacteria; phylum Pseudomonadota; class Gammaproteobacteria; order DSM-16500; family DSM-16500; genus UBA5158. The sequence continues at coordinate 49,060 of JARLJN010000052.1, read as the reverse complement.
GAATGTTGATAGATAATTTTGTTTGTGGAAAGGCACATTTAACCAGAAATGCGCGTGCAGAGGATATAATCTCTTCATTAAAAAATAAAACATTTGAAGATAATTTTGTATTGTTTTTTTCTGAAGTAGCGATTCCAGTTTTTGTCAAATCTGAAAAATCTGACTATATGAAGATTGTGAGCACACGGGCAATTTACTAAAAGTACATGGTAGCTGCTACATGAAGCAGCTACGCAAGGTTAGCAGCATGTGCCCCAGCAAGTTGCAGCGGATTCAGCGCGGCCATTGTAGACTTCAACTATCATTCCTTGAATATTATCTTCGGCCAGTGCAGCAGCATTTAGGCTGAGCTGTTGTACTATCCAGTGAGATAATTCTTCTAACGTGGCATTGCAGATAGGAAGGACTACAGCATCATTTTTAGAAAACGTGAGAGATTCTAGTTCTAAGTGAGCTATCCATTTGTCACCCGCATCTTCTAGGCGTAAATACTCTGATTCGCCAGGCAGTATGAAGCGATAATCAAGTTGTTGACAGATTTCCAGTACTTTTTGTTTGTAGACGCGGCAGTCAAAACTCATACCATTTTTTTTGATAAGTGTATGAAATGTAACGCTTACTTGGTAGTCATGACCGTGCAGTGACTCTCTATGAGTGCCGGAAAGAAGCATAAAGTGGCCGGCTGAAAATTTCAGTCCTTCTTTATGTAATTTAACGATTGCTAAGCGTGACACGGTCTAATCCTCAACTTTTATATTCGATTTGGTCGGGTATTATACATAAAGGATGGGGTAAATGCTTCTATATATTTCGTAGGGTGGGTTGGGCCCATGAGGGTCGCTATCCACCATTAAATTCATCTTTCAGGAATGATGATTTCTTAAGTTACAGATCTCTGCGCCTATCATGCTCAGCAAATCCCTTTAAAGGCATATCTATATTCTTTTTTAATGCAATGACTTTTATGAGTTCACCCATTTGCGAAGGTAACGTGAGTAATTTGATGGCTTGATTTTGTTTGTAATGTTCAACGTCAGATAAGGTTTGTTGTTCTGCTAATTTGAGTATGCCGCAATTTAATAAAAATGCAGCTTGCGTTGTGTATCCTCCGATTTGCAAATTCGCATTCACTGCACTTTCAGCAACAGTTGTAAAATCAACATGAGCAGTTATATCTTGCAAACCTAAAAATAAAAAGGGATCACTGTGTCTGTGATGTTGATAATGACACATCAATGTGCCCATGTTGCGATCTGGATGGTAATACTCTGCGCGTCCGAAACCATAATCAAATAATAATATTACCCCTTTATTTAAAGCGTTTTCTAATGATTTTATCCAAGAGGGTAACAAGGTATTTATTTCAGAAATATAACCCTCTTGTAGATGTAATTCATTTTGCAATGTAGTAAGTTGATCATGAATCTTTGTTTTATCTTCAGGAATAATTTTCCAAACGAAATGATCATTTTCAAAATCTACACCACGTTCAATTATTTTATTTTTTATGATTTGAAAGAAATGTATGGGCATAGCATCCATGACTTCGTTTGCAAAAATGATCCCATTTATTTTTTTATGGGGTAATTTATCTAACCAAACAATGCGTTCAAAAAAATCGATACATTCTTTTTTAAGAAATATTTTTTGTCGCTCACGTAACTCTGCACTGACTTCTAAAATAAAATAATTTTCAGGTAAACAATTCAAATGAGACAGTTCTTGTAATAAATCACGCGCAAATTTTCCTGTGCCTGCACCTAATTCTAGAATGCTTCCATGATCTAGCGCTGTTAAAATTGGGTGGCATTGATGGGCGATACAGCGGGCGAATAAAGGGGAAATTTCTGGCGCCGTGATGAAGTCTCCACTAGCCCCTAATTTTTGGCTACCAGCGCTGTAATAACCCAGCCCTGGGGCATAAAGGGCAAGTTCCATAAAGTCCGCAAAACTAATGGCTCCCTGGTTTTTGGTTATTTTTTCGCGTATGAGATTTGATAGTGTTTGGCTATGTTCTAATGCATCAGCGCTAGGGGTAGGTAGAGTGGACATAAGCAGTTATAATCTCTGTAAGTTAGATTGGAATGAAGAGGACGTATGCAAGATCGTCAAATTATAGCAACTAAAGTCGCTCTCGTAACGGGTGCTGCCAGGCGCATAGGCGCAGAAATTGCTGAGACCTTGCATACAGCTGGCATGAATGTCGTTTTGCACTATCATACCTCTCAGCAAGAAGCTGAAAGTTTAAGTGCTAAATTAAACAAAAAACGCAGTGATTCTGCTATTTTTCTGCAGGCTGATTTAACTCAGATGACAGCCTTAAATGAGCTTGTTTCTCAGGCGGCAGCCAAATGGGGCAGCTTAGATGTGCTGGTTAATAATGCCTCTGAATTTTATACAACAGAGTTGAGTCAGGTAACGGTAGCTGAATGGGATGACTTAATGAGCTGTAATTTAAAGGCTCCTTTCTTTCTATCCCTTGCGGCCAGGCCTTACTTGAAAATGCAAAAAGGTTGTATTGTGAATATCGCAGACATACATGGCGAACGGCCTATGCGGGATTACAGCATATATTGTATTTCAAAAGCTGGGCTCATGATGGTGACCAAGGCGTTGGCTAAAGAATTAGGTCCTGATGTGCGGGTGAATGCTGTCTCGCCAGGTGCTATCATGTGGCCTGAAGGTGAGAATAGTCTCACAGAAAAAGTAAAACAAAAAATTATAGAACGTACCGCATTACAGCGTGCCGGTGCAGCAAATGAAATAGCCAAAGCAGTCTTGTATTTAGTACGAGATGCAGATTATGTAACAGGTCAGGTATTAGCAGTGGATGGCGGCCGATCTTTATTGATTTAAGGGTTTCTTTTTGAGGTTGATAAGTGTATATAGCCTCAACTATTTTCCCGCTTTTGCTTGTAAACATAAAGTTGGCGCAATAAATTCCCGGGGTGGCGCGGAATGGAGGGCTCCCACGCGCGGAGCCTGCGAGCACGTGGGATACCTGCAGCGACAGGACCCCGCTCACCAGTCCTTATGGGAAGTGGCATTTTAAAAAATAATAGAGGCAGCGCTATGATTTCCTTGCGCAATACATTTATGACAGTTTACAAAGGCCGGCTCTATCCCAACTACTGGGATATAGTGGCTCTATTGTTAGCGCTCACTGTCATTACCTTGCTCGCATGGAACGCGAAACAAATGGCTGTCCCTTATCAATTGGGGCAAATGATCCCCATTTCATTAGAGCCTAGCCATTTGCCAGGTTATGCATTGCGTACAGTTCTGCGCATGTTGATCGCCATGGTTTTTTCCTTGTTGTTTACTTTTATTTTTGCAACCTGGGCTGCGAAAAGCCGCCGTGCTGGGCGCATCATTATTCCACTGATTGATATCATGCAGTCAGTGCCTATTTTGGGTTTTCTCTCTATTGCTGTAGTAGGTTTCATTGCGCTTTTTCCTTCGAGTATGTTGGGACCTGAATGCGCAGCCATTTTTGTTATTTTTACCTCTCAGGCTTGGAATATGGCGCTAGGTTTTTATCAGACCGTGCGTTCAGTGCCCAGTGAGTTAAAAGAAGCCGCTGACATGTTTCATCTTTCTGCGTGGCAGCGTTTTTGGCGTATTGATGTTCCCTTTTCCATGCAAGGTTTGTTATGGAATATGATGATGTCTATGTCAGCGGGATGGTTTTTCGTGGTGGCATCTGAGGCGGTCTCAGTTTCAAATCAAGAAATTTTGTTACCCGGTATAGGTTCTTATATTGCGTTAGCGATTGAAACAGCCAATGTAAAAGCGATTTGGTATGCCATCTTAGCGATGTTAATTGTAATTATCATTTACGATCAACTCTTGTTTAGACCCTTAATTGCATGGGCAGATAAATTTAAAGCAGAGCAGGTTGCACAAGAAGAAGAGCCGCATTCGTGGGTAGTGGATATGCTGCATAGAACGCGTTTACTGCGATATTTTGGACTCAAGCTCACGCGGTTGTTTGACAGCTTTGTCAATATTTCTATTTTGAGATCTAAACCCGTTACCTATAGTTATATAGTTCGCAAGCAGAGAAACGAAGTCGTTATAGCCTATGCTTGGAATATTATTTTGGCCGTTGTATTGATAAGTGCATTAGTTTTTTTAGGCGATTTTATTTTTCGTATGATCCCCCTGTCAGCGATCTTGCAGGTGTTTGAATTGGGTATGATTACGGCGTTTCGGGTTTTTGTATTAATTGTTTTAGTTTCTTTAATTTGGGTGCCTGTAGGTGTATGGGTTGGATTAAGACCAAGGGTGGCAGAGTATGTACAGCCTATTGCACAGTTTCTCGCAGCGTTTCCCGCTAATTTATTTTATCCTTTATTCGTGATCGGTATTATTCGTTTTCATTTGAATGTGAATATATGGCTCACGCCTTTAATGATATTAGGCACACAATGGTACGTGCTTTTTAACGTGATTGCAGGGGCTTCAGTGCTGCCCAAAGATTTGCTGCAGGTTGCTGACAACCTCGGTGTAAATTATTGGCTGCGGTGGCGCAGATTGATTTTGCCGGGGATATTCCCTTATTACATTACCGGTGCTATTACCGCAGTCGGCGGTGCATGGAACGCAAGCATAGTGGCTGAAGTCGTGAGCTGGGGTGATAAGAAACTTGTTGCGACAGGTTTGGGCGCGTATATTTCTCAATATACTGCTGCAGGTGATTTCCTCCATATTGCTTTAGGCATAGGGATGATGTGTTTACTGGTCTTGGTGTTTAATCGTTTAGTGTGGCGGCCGTTGTATGTATTGGCAGAAACACGTTATCAGTTAGTTTAGAGATTTTTTATATGAGCACATCAACGACAAATTCTTCACCCATTATCGAAGTGATTAACGTACAAAAATCATTTAAAAAAGGTGATAAACAAGAATTATTAGTATTGCAGGATGTTAATTTTCGCATGAATGAAGGCGAAATTGTCGCTATTTTAGGAAAGTCTGGATCAGGCAAGTCAACGTTGCTGCGCATTATTGCAGGCTTAGTTCAACCCAGTGCGGGCAATGTATTTTATCGCGGCGCATCCGTTTATGGTCCTGTGCGCGGAACCGCTATGGTTTTTCAAAACTTTGCATTGTTACCATGGCTGACCGTGTTACAAAATGTAGAATTAGGTTTAGAAGCATTAGGCATAGATAGAGAAGAACGTCGTGAGCGTGCATTAAAAGCCATTGATACCATAGGATTAGACGGATTCGAATCTGCTTTCCCTAAAGAATTATCCGGCGGTATGCGTCAACGTGTAGGCTTTGCTCGCGCCATCGTTGTCAACCCAGATGTGCTATTAATGGATGAACCTTTCTCTGCATTAGATGTATTAACTGCTGACAATTTAAAAAGTGACTTATTGGATTTATGGCAAAATAAAAAAACCGGTATTCATGGCATTTTATTTGTTACACACAATATTGAAGAAGCCGTATTATTAGCCGATAGAATTATTATTTTTAACAGTAACCCAGGTTCTATACGTGCAGAATTAAAAGTGACGCTGCCACATCCACGCAGTGATTTAGATCCGCGTTTTCGAAATCAAGTAGATCGTGTTTATACCTTAATGACTACTGCTGCATCAGGTGCAACAGAAGATCTTGCTCGCATCGATATTGGTTATCGTTTACCTGAAGCCAACATTGCGGAAGTCACTGGGTTATTAGAGACACTGAATACGCCTGAACATAACGGTACTATGGATTTACCTGAAGTGGCTGATACATTGATGTTGGACATCGATGAATTATTTCCATTAACAGAACTCTTAGAAATTCTGCATTTTGCAACCATTTCAAAAGGTGATATCACCATCACTCAAACAGGAAAAGAATTTGTAGAAGCAGACATTTTAGAACGTAAAAAAATATTCTCTGCACAACTTAAAAAATATGTTCCACTCGCGCGTTACATCTACGATCAACTCGTACACCATCCACGTCATCGTGCATTAGAAGAAAATTTTCTATCCTTGTTAGAAGATTACCTCACAGAAAAAGAAGCAGACCGCGTGCTGCAAACTGTTATTGAGTGGGGACGTTATGCAGAATTATTTGCTTATGATTATAATGCTGGTGTGTTGAGTTTAGAAAATCCTCGTTAAAAAATTTTTCTTATTAACGAGCAAGCCCTGGTGCTGAGCCTGGCTCTGGTGGTAATAAGTGATTAAATTCATCACGTTCTTCAGTCATTACTTTTGATAAGGTACTCATAGCTATAGCATCTACAGAGCACGATGTAATAAGTTCTTGTGCCCATTGAGCATGGGGTATTGCAGCCCATTTGTTTTCTGACATATAAAATTTTCCTATTGAAAACTGAGTACCTAACTCTTTATTATAAAAACTATCACCCTTACCTTGATTTAATTTCAAATAACAAACTTCGGATAAGTTGATAAGGCTTCTAAAATCAGGAACAGGGTCAAACGGAATTGTAGAACACCAAATTGCAGCAAGCCATGCAGGCATTTTTTTTTGTGTGCGACCTATCGCATACCAATCCGCATCGCGTTCGTCTCCAGGTATTTGTGGGTCTGCACCGTTGACGGGATATTTTTTAATAAGGTAGTCAGCAACGCGTAGATATTCCCCAAGATCAAAATGCGCTACTGTATGGCCTTTTTTTAAGGCTTCATACATTTCAAAAGTGATTTGATCACTGTTCACCATAAAAGATTTAGCGGTGTTGTTATTGGGAAAAGGGAGATCGTAAAAAATTTTTTTTGCTTCATCATTCAACTCAGTAAATTGCCAGTGACCATTGACATCACCCCATTGAAAAATTTTGTTTGTGTTAATTTGTCTAATCAACGCGGGAGTTTTTTTCAGTTGTGGAAATGAATTTTCTTCTGCGCACATTAAGTTAAGATCATAGTGATAGGCTTTTGCATTCCAAGCACGTATCAATTCTATTGCTCGCATTTCACCATTCGGTTCTATACGTTTAGCATATCTAAAAATTAAATTGCGCAATGCCCAGTTTCCAGACCAATGAGCGTATTCTAAAACCGAACAGTGAAACCTACGGCCTGATTGATCAGTAATGTGACCTCGTTTTAATGCCAGTTCGGGATAAATTTCTAAGATTCTATTTACTTCCTTGAATATGGGGTTGACGCCTTCTGCTATTGCCGCCCGCATTTTTTCCTGATCGAGTTTATATTTTACTACCAGGTTAAGTAACTGATTGGCGGATAATTGTGATTGAAATAATGCGTTATGCATTTTATTCACTTGCGTTAATTGATTTATCTCATCTAATTTAAGAAAACGTGCAATGGCATATTGCGAAACATGACTAGGGAGTTTTTGTAAATAATTAGCGGCTGGCTTTATGGAAGAAGCGCTTTGAGCGGGGGTTTTTTTTGTTCTCTTACTCTTGTCGTGACTAGAGCCCTGACCCATAGTGATACCCTTGATTTGAATAGACTACATATTGCTATTATACCAAGAATATGATCAATTTTCTTACAATAAAGAAAAGGACAGTAAAAAGATTGGGTTGCAGTCGGTTATTTACTGTATTTGATTCTCATCAATGTCGTTTGCATTGGCCAGTAAATTTTTTAATTCTCTTAAATGATTTACGAGTTTTGCTGCGTTAAATAAATAACTATCTATGTTTAATGAGGGTGTGATTGTATAACCAGAAACAGATGGCGATAAAAATTCATTAAGAGTGGGCACTTGTGGGAAAGTTATTGTTTGTTGGAGTGGGTATTTGCTTTTTACTTGCTGTTCAAGCTTAGTTAAAATATCACAAATAGTTTGATGATACGCGGTCCAGTTCGGGGAATAAAAATAGTTTTTTTCATCTTCTGAAAAACTGCGGTAGGCATAATGCATACCCACTATGCTTCGAAAAATTTCTTTTTCACAACGTAATATTTTTTCAAAATAATTGGGATCAAATAATACCCCCAATAATTCATGTTTAGATTCGGATGCTAATACACGTTGGGAAGAAAGTGATTTTACTATGGCTTCATCAAGATCATGGTAGGCAACAGTGACTTCTTGAGTAGGCAGCATCATTAATGTCGCGATGTAATATTCACGTATTTGGCTTAGGGCTTTTGCTTGCATCATTTTTAAATGATAACGAGCATTGATGGGAAATATAAATTGAGAAACAAGTGCAGCAATTGTGATGCCTACGCTGATTTCTAAGAATCGTTCTGCGGCACCGGTGACTGTTGCTGAACCTTGATTAATTAAAATAATAATGACAGTAACAGCTCCTAATGGACCTGAAGCGCTATAGTTTTTATCACTAGTGGCTATAAAAGAAAAGAGTAATATGCTGGCGCCTATCACGCACGCGGTGACTTGTATACTAGGGCTAAAAAACGTTAACGTTACTGCTGCAATTATTGAGCCAGTCAATGTTCCTATTAATCGCATGTAAGATTTTTGTAACACGCTGCCCACATTTATTTGGGCACACATGACAACAATAATAGTGACTATGAGCCATTGCCCATTATTTTTAAATGGAATAATGAGCGTCAGTGAAAAACCTATTAAGCATGCAACAGCAGTCTTAATGCTATGAATAATGCGTTCATAGGTTTCGTTAGAAAATAAACTCATTTAAATCCTTTTATTCGAGTAGGCTGCGTAACATCCATGCTGCTTTGTCATGTTCTTGCATGCGTTGTATCAACATATCCATAGTGGCTTGATCATTGTTTTTTTCTGCCACTGTAAAAATGATTTGTGCATGATGTGAAATGGTTTCATGATCATGCAGTAGTTGAGAAATCATGTGTGTTGCATTGGGCACGCCATTTTCTTCTTTGAGTGAGCTGAGCTTAATGAAATGTGAAAAAGAAGCGGGCGTTACAGAGCCTAATGCACGAATACGTTCTGCAATCAGATCGACAGCCGCAGTTAATTCTTGATATTGACTTTCAAATAATAAATGTAAGGAATGAAAATTAGGTCCAGTGACATTCCAATGAAAATTTTGTGTCTTTAAATAAAGTAGATACGTGTCAGCAAGATAATGTGTTAATTCATCAGCTACTTTTTGTGTATGCGCATTCTTTGTTGAAGAGGGCAGGGTTTTCATAATGTGCTCCTATGATAACTTTATAAAACAATTATAACGCACAAATAGGATAAATATAATTTATAATTCTAATGCTATTGATAAATAAAATTTATGATCTTTTAAAAACTAACCCGGATTTTCGCTGCGCTCAATTCGGGCTACATTCTCCTATTTTACCTCATTTTGCCATTGAAAGGATAACCTTCCATTCATGAGCGCTGACAGGTGTGATTGAAAGCCGATTGCCTTGTCTCGTTACTGCCATATTGGATAATTCAGGATGATTTTTTAGCTCATCTAGTGTGATGATATGTTTAAATTTCTTTTCAAATTTTACGTCAACCATAAACCAGCGTGGGTTTTCTGGAGTACTTTTAGGGTCATAATAATCTGACTCTGGATTCAAAGCGCTGTCATCAGGATAACCGGATCGAACAACTCGTGCTATGCCAACTATGCCGGGAGGGTTGCAGTTAGAATGATAAAAAAAAATTTTATCCCTTACTTTAATTTGATCACGCAGCATGTTGCGTGCTTGGTAATTACGAACGCCATCCCAGTGTTCAGTTTGTTTAGGCATTTTTGCTAGTGCATCTATGCCAAAGGTTTCAGGTTCTGATTTAAATAACCAATAGGCCATGATTTGTTTCCTAATCATTTTGTTGTAGCAGGAATCGCATTTGATTTTTCTAACAGTTGTGCAATGTTTTTTGCAAGCTCAGCATAGCCGGCTTGATTCAAATGTATCATGTCAGATTTATATTTTGATTGTTCTTCGAGTGAGGGTAGAGAAGTATCAAGAGGGATATTAAATTCGTCAGAGAGTTCTTGATAAAAATCTGGAATAGCAAAGCTAAGACTAAAGCGTGGAGCTGCAACAAGAACCACTCGTGCGCCAGTTGATTTAATTTTTTTTATCATTTCAGATAAATTATTTTTAATTGTTTGATCTGGGCGTTTACGTATTAAATCATTTCCACCTAAAAAAAGTATGACGAGTTGTGGATGATTTTTTTCAAGTTCTGAAATGAGTCGCGGCATGCTTTGTGATGTTTCTTCACCGGGATTTCCTGCATTAATGACGGGATGTGAAATTAATTTTTCAAGCGCGGCAGGATAATTTGTGACAGGTGTTGCGCCTGTTCCAAACGTTAAGCTGTCACCAAAGGCTAAGATAACGGCGGTAGATGATAAGGGAGTTAGTTGGGGTGTTTCTTTGCTGCAAGCAGAAAATAAAAATAGTGTAATCAAGAATAAGATTTTTATTTTTGGCATAAAAAGAAATCCGTGTGTATGTGCTTTGCTGCTATTCCGCAGGTGGGGCTACACTCTTTTTTTTAAACCTCAAACAAGTTGTAGGTTGGGTTGCTTTACAAACCCAACATAACGTTATGTTGGGTTTCGTAAAAAGCACTCAACCCAACCTACAGCTTATTGAGCAGTTATGTTGGGTTTGTAAAGCAACCCAACCTACGCCCAACCTACAGCTTGCTATCGTTTCATAGCATCAAAAAAATCTTCATTTGTTTTAGTTGATTTTAATCTATCGATGATAAATTCAATCGCGGCTAAGTCGTCCATAGGTTGAAGAATTTTACGTAATATCCACATTTTTTGCATTTCGTCAGGTTTAGTAATTAATTCTTCACGACGTGTGCCAGATTTATTAATGTTGATAGCAGGATAGATGCGGCGTTCTGCAATACGTCTATCCAAATGGATTTCCATATTACCTGTACCTTTGAATTCTTCATAAATCACGTCATCCATTTTTGAACCGGTATCAACTAAAGCCGTTGCAATAATGGTTAAGCTGCCGCCTTCTTCTATGTTACGTGCTGCACCAAAAAATCGTTTTGGTCTTTGTAATGCATTTGCATCCACACCACCGGTTAATACTTTTCCGGAAGCAGGAACTACAGTGTTGTATGCGCGTGCTAATCGTGTAATAGAATCTAATAGCACGACCACATCGCGTTTGTGTTCAACTAAGCGTTTCGCTTTTTCAATAACCATTTCTGCAACTTGTACGTGACGATTTGCAGGTTCATCAAATGTGCTTGCTATAACTTCGCCTTTTACTGAGCGTGTCATTTCGGTAACTTCTTCAGGACGTTCATCAATTAACAATACGATGAGATAACATTCTGGATGGTTTTGGGAAATGGAATGAGCGATGTTTTGCAGCATCATGGTCTTACCGGCTTTAGGTGGGGAGACAATTAATCCGCGCTGCCCTTTGCCTATAGGAGATGCTAAATCAATGATACGGGCAGTAATGTCTTCTGTGCTGCCGTTGCCTAATTCCATGGTTAAGCGTTCGTTTGCAAAGAGCGGTGTTAAGTTTTCAAAGAGGACTTTGTTCTTCGCATTTTCAGGTGCATCAAAATTAATATGATCAACTTTCAGTAAAGCAAAATAGCGTTCGCCTTCTTTAGGAGGGCGTATCTTTCCAGAGATGGTGTCACCGGTGCGTAAATTGAATCGACGAATTTGACTAGGAGAAACATAGATATCATCTGGACCAGCAAGATAAGAACCTTCAGCAGAGCGTAAAAAACCAAAACCGTCTTGTAAAATTTCTAAGACACCATCGCCATAAATATCTTCGCCGCGTTTTGCATGTGCTTTTAAAATAGCGAAAATAATATCTTGTTTGCGGGATCTCGCCATGTTTTCTAAGCCATACTCTTCAGAAAGTTGGATGAGATCGGATGCGCTTTTTTTCTTTAGTTCGGTTAAATTCATAATGATTTAGTGCCTATATTTGAAAATAAATAATGTTGTGGACTTCTTTTGGAGTCTTAGTTTTGGTTTGTAATAAAAGAGGTTCATGCTAATGGGTAACAATCCTTAACTTACTTTTCCTAACGATTTAAACAGCATTTTGGGATTGCCGTGATTGGATAATTAAACTCAAATGTTGAAAAGTTAATAGCCTAAAGTCTAGGTGCATTTAAATTTACAAAAATTGGGATTTTAATTATTTAATCACAGTTGGATTAATCGATAGGTTAAAACAGAAGTTGCCTGTTTGATAAAGATAACATTAAAAGAAATGAAGGTCTAGTGGCTTTAGTTAAAATAGTTAGAAAACAAAAAAATTAGCAAAATCAATTAAATACGAGGGTTTTAATGAATCCAGGCCGGCAATCCCGGATTTTCGCAGTGCTCAATCCGGGCTACACAAATCGTCTTGGTTATATATTGCTGTCTAAAAAGCTCATCAATTCAGCTTTTGAGACTAAGCCTACCTGGGTTGCTAAGACTTGGCCATCTTTGAAAAGAATCAAGGTAGGTATGCCGCGCACGCCAAATTTTGGGGGGGTGCCAGGATTGTTATCTACGTCTAATTTCGCAATTTTTACTTTGCCTTCATAATGTGGTGCTATGTCTTCTAAAATAGGCGCAATGGCTTTGCAAGGACCACACCAGGCCGCCCAAAAGTCAACGAGTACTGGCGTGCTGGACGTCATCACATCACTTTCAAAAGAATTATCGGTAACAGCTGAGATAAGATTGCTCATAAAAAAATCGCCTTGATTAGAGTTAAGTGGGTACATTTCAATGGAATTTCATCCTTTTTGCAAGCATTAGAAAAGAATATTTTTCTTTCCCATCGCAAGAAAAGCAAAACGCTTCTTGAGGGGGCGGTTTAAATCTAGCCCAGTCATGCATATTGGTCTTAATAAGTTTAAAAAGGAATACTTTTTAGAAAAGACGAGTGTCAGTCTATGCGTTAATTGAGAGCTGGTGTTTTGCTGCTGTTGTTGCCAAACAAGATAAGCATCCCAGTTGGGTGTGGTGATCAAGGGTAATTGTTGCAGTATGGTTTTCACTAACATGGATATTTCTGCCAGCGCTAAATTTAATCCTTGTGCAGCTATAGGGCTGAGCGTGTGCGCTGCATTACCTATTAAAACAATACGTTCTTTAATGATTTCTTTTGCAGTGATCATTTTTAAAGGATAAACGAGGCGTAATTCTGTTTTTAATAAACGTCCTAAACGATAACCAAATTGTTTTTGTAAGGTTTTGAGAAATTCAGCATCAGTGAGCTTCATTAGGTCATCAATCACTTTGTTCTCATCAGTCCATATCGTAGCAACCCGCTGTTCAGTCAAAGGCAGCATAGCGATGGCGCCGTTTTCTTGAAAGCGTTCATAAGCAATATGATGATGTGAGCGATTTAAATGAGTTACCGTCACTAGGGCTTTTTGTTTGTAATCTATCGTTTCTGTCGCGATATTTAATTGATCGCGCACAGTAGAATGTGTTCCATCTGCAGCAATAATTAAATTTGCTGTTAACGTTTTTTCAACATTATCAGCTAAGATGACAGCGCTGGCTTGAGTCGCTGTTTGTGAAATAGTTTTTAATGTTGCGGGACGAAAAATGTCATATGTATTATTTAGGCTCGCATTGTTGAGCGCAATATTAATAAATTTTGCAGGGATGACGTAACCTAATGCTGGCAGTTCTAAATCACTTGCCTGTAAACACACTTTTCCAAATTGTCCTTTATCGGATACATGAACTTTTTGAATCGCTTCTGCATAGTCGGCAAGTGCATCCCATAGTTTTAATTGAGATAAAAAACAAACGCTGTCGTAATTGAGTGCAATCAGTCTATGGTCTTCGAGGTGTTTAAGTGGAGTCGCATCGACAAGCGCAACGCGTAAATTGGACTGACTCAAAGTGAGAGCAAGAGTCGCTCCCACCATGCCGCCGCCAATAATAATGACATCATAATTCATAGCTTAAGCCATTAACGCTTCTATGTCTGCAATGCTTTTAGGTACATCTTTACTTAAAATATCGTTACCTTTTTCAGTAATAACAACATCATCTTCAATGCGCACACCTATGTTATGCCATTTTTCATTAACACCAGGAATATCAGCAGAAATATAAATTCCAGGCTCTACAGTGAGTACCATGCCAGGCTGTAATTGACGCCATTTTCCATCAACTTTATAGCGGCCTACATCATGTACATCTAATCCTAACCAGTGCCCTGATTTATGCATGTAGAAAGGGAAGTAAGCTTCTTCCGCAATTAAATCGTCTAAGTGTCCTTTCAGTATGCCTAGATCCAGTAAGCCTTGAGTAATAATTTTTACGATAGCATGTTGCATCGCGGGGAATTCTGCACCCATTCGCGCCGCGTGTAATCCTGCTAATTGCGATGCTAAAACAATTTCATAAATTGCGCGTTGTTCCGGAGAAAATTTTCCATTTGCAGGAAATGTTCGAGTAATATCCGCAGCGTAATATTGATATTCACAACCTGCATCGACAAGAACAAGATCGCCATTTTTTATAATTTTGTCGTTAGTCACATAATGCAAGATACAGCTGTTTGCTCCGCTGCCGACTATGGGCGAATAAGCACAATGACGTGCACCATTGCGCTGAAACTCATGAATAATTTCAGCTTCAAGTTGATATTCATTCATGTTGGGTTTGCAATATGTCATTGCTCGTATGTGTGCTTGTGCGGAAATTTCTGCAGCTTTGCGCATTAATGCAATTTCAGCAGGACTTTTTACGAGTCGCATTTCATGTAAGGTTTCCGTGATGTCCATGATCACTAAAGGGGCATTTAAACCGCTGCGAATTTTACCGCGAATTTTGTTTAAGGTATTTATTAACGTTTGATCGAAACTTTTATCATTGCCTAATGCATAATGCACTTCTTCGCGGCCTTCTAATAATTCAGGCAGCATTGATTCTAGATCAGAAATAGGAAATGATTCATCTGCGCCATATTGCTCGCACGCACCTTGTTGTCCCGCACGTAATCCGTCCCAAATTTCGCGTGCTCTATCACGAGTACGGTTAAATAAAATAAATTCACCTTCTGCTCGGTTAGGCGCTAAAATTAAAACAGTTTCAGGTTCTTCAAAACCACTTAAGTAATAAAGATCGCTGTGAGGGCGATAGGTATATTCACAATCGGAATTACGACGTGCAGTAGGATATGAAGGTAAAATGACTATACCTGTAGGTCCAATTATTTGCATGAGTTCATTGCGACGTTCCGCATATTCAGTCATTTTAATCATCTTTATCTCCCTTTTTATAATTATTTAATGCAGCGCATTGTTTTGATCCGCAAAACTAGACGGAAAACTTTTTTTACATTCTTGAAATATCATAAGAACGATTAAGCGTATGTATTCGACAAGCTCAAAATAAGCTGTTTCGTCTTCATCAGTTGATGGTATGTCGCCATAACTGATTTGAGCTATTTCAGTGATGTCTTTAATTGCATCTGTTAATTCTATATTGGTGTGATCTTTTAAAGAGATCGCAGCTTGTTGCAAACCTGTTAAAAAACCTTGGCACCATAATCCTAATGCTTCAGCGCGTACGTTAATGTCTACATCATCACTGGGCAGCAATAAATTAAACTCGAATGAAAATTGATTCATGAGTTCATAGCTTGCGCTATAGAGATGCTCGAATGGCTCTAAGATCTCAAAATCTTTTTTGCTGTCAAAAATAATTTTTTCCCAACGAGAATTAGGATCATCAGGATTGGCGCAGATAATCCCGCACATCAAGCCATGAACGTCAGCTGGCTGAAAGGGGGATTCCACGCTGCTGAGTGTCTCGGCAAGCTCATCATAAGCAGGTAAATGAATGTTGTTTTGCATAATTAAATCATCTATTAAACTCCCTATCTTAGCAGATAGGGAGGAGTTGAGAAAGGTTGAGGCGTGTTATGCGATTATAGATAAAGTATTATCTAAAATCAATTATAATGATCAAGAAGCGCTCAGTCTTGCTAGTCATGCGTTAATACTTGTCTGGGCGCGTCTTTTAAGGCATTTATCGCAGCGCAATATTCTGAAATAGCTAATTTTTTTAGATTCACTCCGGATGAGAAAAAATGAGATGAAGCCTGTGAACTATCGTGTTTAACAAGCTGTGCAATAGTATTGAGTATTTCTTCAGGGGATGAATTGCTGGTTTGATCGTATGCTTCAATTTGGCGAGATATACTTCTATGTAGAGCACTGGGTTGGGATTGCGCTGTTAGTTTATTTTTAATTTCATATAAGAATAATTTATTTAATATCAGTAGAAATTCTGTTTTCTCAATTTGATACTGCTGAAGTATACGGGTAATGGTGTCATTTATTTTTTCTAAAGAGTCATTGTAAGGGTTCTGTTGTGCTTGAATTAAAGCATGTATACGATTATTAATTCCTATAGTTTCTCTGACGGCATGTGATGTGCTGGGGTTAAAATATAAAGCTTGTTCTAAAGCGAGAGTCTTGTCTAAAATTTGCGGATTTATTCTTTTGTTTGCTAGCACTGTAAGTTGTGCGGCTGTCAGCAGCATTGCAGATTTTACGGTGAGTATGCTTTTTGCGATTAATTTTTTAATAGTATCGTTTAAAAGTAAGTTTATCTTCTCTGACGATTCATTATTGAAGTCTTCAAGATGAAATTTATTTTTTTTGTATAATTTAAAATAAAATGGAACGGTAAGTAAATTAATTATCGTGCTATTGAAACCATTATCACTAATAAATTTCATCATTTCTGTTTTGCGTAAATTCTTTTTTTGTTTATTCGGCAACTGAATAATAAAGTCAGGATCTATTTTATTTTGTAAGATTTTGTCATAGAAAAATACATTAGAAAAAATATTAACGGATAAAAGTGAGATATATTTAATTTTTTTTAATTGTAGTTTATCTCTTCCAACTAAATTAGAAATGGCTGGTAGTATTAATAATTTGGTGGTTTTTATAGGGATTTCTTCGAGTTCTTTGAGTGTTATTTTCTTTTCTAATGCTTGAGTATAATAAACAGAATTATTTAGCATTCTTAAAGCAGAGGGAGCTATATCTTTTGCTGTCTGTATATCACAGATATTCTTTTTTAACAGCGACATGACTGCATGATTGATCAATGTATGATATTGATTTTCTCTAAGAGTAAATAGTTGCTCAAAAAATATTTGTCCTTGTCGGATAGAATCATAATAAAATTTATGTGTTAAAAGTATTTTGGAATAGGGGCTGGCATAGGTTAAAGGATCTATAATATCTTGATCTTTTAAATGTGTTAATACAGTTTTTGATGCCCAGTCTTCTGCTTCTTTACGTGCAGTCGGAAGCAGAGATTGTAAAAAGACGTCGAACTGTTGATTTATGTCGTCATCTTCTAGTTCAAACTCTATATCATCCATATCAATTTCTTTTTTTATAATTTTTTTATCATCAAGATGGAGGGTGACGCTTAAAGTGATAATAAGAAATTCGCGGTTTATCACTAAAAATGCATCATATATACGCCCTTCAGTATCAATATGTAGATTAGAAGGTCTTTCGCTAGTATCGAATTGTGAAGCTGCTGAGATAAATTCTTTGTTAAAGTTGGGACTAGCATTCAGTAAGTTTATGATGTTTTGTTTTTCCCACCCTAGGTCGGATAATGGGATGTTGAGTCTGTCAGCAATTACTTTTATTTGTTGAGAAAAGTAATCTAACATTTCGATTTGTGCTTCACCGACTGTGATTTTATTTTCAGATGAGCTGAGTTTTTCTAGTCGTTGTAGATAATTTTCAGGTTGAGCGATGTATTTTTGTAGAAAAATAAATTCATTCGATTCTAATAAAGTTTGTTGAAATGCATTTTTGATATTGGCTATGAGTGTGAGCAGTTGCTCTCTGTTGAGCTCTGTGTCATCAATAAAATGACAGAGAGAGCCTTGAATAAATTCCTTTTGCGCATTGCTTAATGGCATAGCCTGATCTCCTATAAGTGAATGTTATTCCCTTATGCTTTTATTTTATGCCTTATACCTTAAGGGATAATTAAATGGAAAAATTCTTGGACACGCTTTGTATTTTTCGTGAGAAACGTTATACTCCCGACCTCAATCCTTAAGGGAATTATATGGGAAAGAAAACTCCGCTTTATGATTGCCATCTGCAATCACACGCAAAGATCGTTGACTTTGCTGGTTGGGATATGCCGTTACACTACGGGTCTCAACTCCAAGAACATCATCAAGTCAGGCAAGATGCGGGCTTATTTGATGTGTCTCACATGACTATTATTGATGTCAAAGGCAGTGGCACGGCCACTTACCTGCGTAAGCTGTTGGCGAATAATATTGATAAGCTCACTTACGGTCAAGCTCTCTATACCTGCATGCTCGATGAGCAAGGCGGGATCATAGATGACTTAATTGTTTATAAAATATCAGATGATTTTTATAGGCTAGTTGTGAATTCAGGCACGCATGATAAGGATGTGGCTTGGCTGACAAAGCAGGCGCAATCATTTAAATGTGAGCTCACTGAGCGTACTGATTTAGCGATGCTTGCCATACAGGGTCCTAAAGTACGTGAAAAAATTCCTCAGCTATTTAATGCTGAGCAAGCTAAAGCCATCTTGGCACTTCCTGTATTTTATGCGACTACGTGTGATAATTATTTTATAGCAAGAACGGGGTATACAGGTGAAGAAGGTTTCGAAATTATCTTGTCTGGTGCTGACGCGCCAGCATTCTGGCAACGTTTATTAGATCATGATATTAAACCCTGTGGCTTAGGTGCGCGAGATACTCTACGATTAGAAGCCGGTCTAAATTTATATGGCGCTGACATGGATGAATCTGTCAGTCCGTTAGTCTCTAATTTAGCGTGGACTATAGGTTGGGAACCTCAGGATCGTTCGTTCATAGGCCGCAGTGCACTTGAAGAACAGAAACAAAAAGGTGTCAAACAACAATTAGTCGGTTTGATATTGGAAGGCAGCGGCGTATTGCGCAACCACCAAAAAGTGATAGTCGAAGGGTTGGGCGAAGGTGAAATTACTAGCGGTAGTTTTTCTCCCTCTTTAGGAAAAGGCATTGCATTAGCGCGTGTGCCTGTCGGTACTGTAGGTTTATGCCAAGTCGAAATGCGCGGCAAGTTGATTACAGCTCAAGTGATAAAGCCCCCTTTTATTCGTCACGGGAAAAAAACATTTAGCAACATGATGGAGCGTGAAAATGAGTAACATACCAAAAAAATTAAAATATTCTAAAACACACGAATGGGTGCGCAAAGACGATGACGTCTTAACTATTGGTGTAACAGATCACGCACAAACTATGTTAGGTGATTTAGTGTATGTGGAATTACCCGAATTAGAATTGGATATTGAAGCCGGCCAAGAATGTGCAGTGATAGAATCAGTTAAAGCAGCAGCTGATATTTACTGTCCTGTTTCGGGTGAAGTTATCGAAATCAATGAAGCGTTATTAGAAAATCCACAACTAGTAAATGAAGATCCTTATGGTAAAGGCTGGTTGTTTCGTATGCGTGCTTTTGAAAATGAAAACAGCGAATTATTAACACCAGATCAATATTCTAAACTTGTTGCATCTGAAGCTCATTGAGATAAAAACATATGCCTTTTATTCCTCACACTCAGCAAGACACGGAAGAGATGTTAAGCACTATAGGTGTTGCTAATATCGAAAATTTATTTGATGAAATTCCTGATACATTGCGGCATGCAAACATAGAGGCTATTCCTTCAGGCATTACTGAAATGGAATTAACGCGGCTCATGAAAGAACGCGCGAAACGTGATGGCGGCATGACGTGTTTTATAGGTGCAGGTGCTTATGAGCATCACATTCCTGCTGCAGTGTGGGAAATTGCAAGCCGCGGGGAATTTTTGACGGCTTATACGCCTTATCAAGCAGAAGCCAGTCAAGGCACATTACAATTGCTTTATGAATATCAAACTATGATGGCCAGCCTCATGGGTTTAGATGTTTCAAATGCATCTTTGTATGATGGTGCGAGTGCATTGGCAGAAGCAGTGCTCATGGCAGTACGTGCAAATAAATTTTCTAAATCTCAACGTGTCTTAATGCCGCGTACTGTGCATCCTTTTTATCGCGAAGTGGTTGCGACTATAGTAGGCCAGCAGAATATTGAACTGATAGAAGTGCCTTTTGATTTAGCATCGGGCTGCACTTCTATGGAAGCATTGAAAAAAATATCGGGTGATATCACGGCTCTTATTATTCCACAGCCTAATTTTTTTGGTGTATTAGAGGATGTAGATGCATTAACAGATTGGGCTCACGCACAAAAAGCATTAGTCATCGCCGTTGTGAATCCATTAGCTATGTCGTTGTTAAAAGCGCCAGGACATTGGGGAAGTAATGGGGCAGATATTGCTTGTGGTGAAGGCCAACCTTTAGGTGTGCCGCTTGCATCAGGTGGACCTTATTACGGATTTTTGTGTTGCAAGCAAGATATAGTGCGCCAGCTTCCAGGTAGAATTGTTGGGCGTACGGTGGATCAAGAAGGTAAAGAAGGATTTGTTTTAACTTTGCAAGCGCGCGAGCAACATATACGTAGAGCAAAAGCGACATCAAACATTTGCACCAATCAAGGTTTGTTAGTGACAGCAAGCACGATTTATATGAGTTTATTAGGGCCTGAAGGTTTAAGACTATCTGCTATCGCATGTCATCAAAACACGTGTTTATTCCGAGAAAAACTGAAAAAAGTGGAGGGTGTAAAAAAGATTTTTAGCGGTGCGTTCTTTCATGAAATCGTTTTACAATTTTCTCAACCCGTAGATAACGTGTTAGAAGAATTAGCTAAGTTTAATATTCAAGGCGGTTATGCGATCAGCCAATTTTATTCTGAGCTTGAAAATTGTTTATTAGTTTGTGTCACAGAAACAAAAACAGAATTTGATATGGATGAGTATGTGGCTAAATTACAAATTGTTTTGCGTCATTTAAACAGTACAGAGAAAAAGGCTGCGTTGAATTGTGAAGAGGGGAACTAAATGTTGATTTTTGAAAAGTCAGAATCCGGTCGCAATGCAACATCCCAGCATGTACGTCTTGCTCATACTAAGATAGAAATTCCGGAAAAATTTTTACGAACAGATAAGCCTTTGTTACCAGAGGTTTCTGAATTACAAGTTGTGAGGCATTACACGCGTTTATCACGAAAAAATTATTCTATTGATACGCAATTTTATCCTTTGGGTTCATGCACTATGAAATATAATCCCAGAGGTGTGCACAGGCTTGCATTTCTTGAAGGATTTTTACAGCGTCATCCTTTGTCTCTAGACATCAATAGCCAGGGCTACATGGCTTGCGCTTATGAATTACAAGAAATATTAAAAACAGTGACGGGTATGAAAGGTGTTTCGCTAACACCTATGGCGGGCGCGCAAGGTGAATTTGCGGGTGTTGCAATGATACGTGCTTATCATGAGTCTCGTGGTGATACAGCGCGCAACGAATTTCTAGTGCCTGATGCAGCACACGGAACGAATCCTGCTTCTGCAGTACAGTGTGGTTATAAAGTTAAAGAAATTCCTACAGGCCCTGATGGCAATGTGGATGTTGCAGCATTACAAGCAGCAGTGGGTCCGCATACTGCGGGTATCATGTTAACTAACCCATCAACATTAGGTGTGTTCGAACAAAAGATACAAGAGATTGCTGCCATCATGCATAAAGCAGGTGGCTTGTTATATTATGATGGTGCAAATTTAAATGCGATTTTAGGAAAAGTGCAACCTGGCGCTATGGGCTTTGATGTGATGCACATCAACTTACATAAAACATTTGCAACACCGCATGGCGGCGGTGGTCCTGGCGGTGGTCCTGTTGCTGTAAACGAACGACTATTACCCTTTTTACCTATGCCTATAGTCACAAAAACAAATGACACTTATGCATGGCTGA
Organism: Gammaproteobacteria bacterium; assembly: GCA_031291255.1. Classification (GTDB taxonomy): domain Bacteria; phylum Pseudomonadota; class Gammaproteobacteria; order DSM-16500; family DSM-16500; genus UBA5158. The sequence continues at coordinate 27,230 of JARLJN010000052.1, read as the reverse complement.
CAGAAAAAGAATGCCCACAAACCATAGGCCGTTTATCTGCTTTTATGGGGAACGCTGGCATTATTCTTCGTGCATACATGTATGCACGCTTGCTAGGAAAAGAAGGTTTGTTACGTGTTGCTGAGTTTGCGACACTCAATGCAAATTATTTATTAGCAAGATTACGTGCTGCAGGATTTACAGCGGCTTATCCTACGCGTCGTGCAAGTCATGAATTCATTATTACTCTTAAAGATGAAGCGAAAGAATTACATATAGGCGCGTTGGATGTAGCGAAGCGATTACTAGACTATAATTTTCATGCACCGACTATGTATTTTCCTTTATTAGTTCCAGAATGCTTATTGATAGAGCCAACTGAAACAGAAAGCAAGCAAGTATTAGATGCATTCGCAGACACCATGATAAAGATTTTAGAAGAAGCTAAAACAAACCCCGATCTTTTGCATACAGCTCCGCATACTTTATCTGTGCGTAGATTGGATGAAGTAAAAGCGGCAAGAGAGTTAGATTTAGTTTTTAAGAAAGCATAGTTAGCTTTTTCATGAATTAGGGTGATGTTGGATTGTGTGTGCGTTCTGTTTTCTCCTCAGCATTGGTTGGTTTAGGCGAATTCCAACTTGGATATACTTGAGTAGTTGCTTCTAGTCCTGAGAATGGGAGCGGAGTGTGAGTCGCTTCAGCTTCCCACAATGGAATGAATTTTGCTGAGGAAGTTGGCTGTCTGTCAAAAAAAGTGAATGTGCTTGGAAGATTAGGAAGAAAATTTTCTGAGCTGTCTATATTTGAAATATCTAATTTGGGTAATTCAACCGTCTTTCTTGCTTTTAAACTGGCTTGTCTGGTTAATTCAGCCAGAGCTTGTGCTTCTAACGCTTGGATTTGAGCCGCTAAGATTTGCTTTTGTTGTTCAGTGTTTATAGATGAGCTGCTTGCAGCTGCAGGGGTACTGAATTGTGAAAATAATCCAGCGGATGAACTGTTTGCTGCACCTGCATCAAAAGAATTGTGACGTGGAGCTAGGTTAGATCTCTGCAATGGCATCATTAATGGTGAGCGCATTGTTAAGTACGAACTGTTTACTGCGGGAGCAGAGGCTGAAGACTGGTGCTGGCTTTGGAATATAGATTTAATGTTTAATTTAACATTATTGAGAGTGACAGTAAGCTGATTAAGATAGCTAGATAAAAGACCCTGTAGCCTATTTGTGATAGCAGCATTTGTTTCAATGTCTAGACCTATTAAATTCAAGACCCTTAATTGGCTAATCGGTAAGCTATTAATGATAGAAATAGCGGGCTCATGATTCATGTACATTAAACTTAACGATGTTATATGATTATTTTTTATGAGGGCTTCTGTAATTATTTCTGCTGAAGCTAACGGAGTCTGTTTTCCTCTTATAATGAGAGAGACATCCGGCCTGTAAGCAGTTGACTTAAGTGAGTTAACGAAGAATAAGCAGGTTTCAATAGTATTATCATTCACATTCTCTAAAATGACTGCACTCGTATTCGCATAGAGCACAGCATTTCCCAGTAATGACTGTACTATGTAACGCGTTCTGCTTGGTGATGTCATGTTCTTTAAGATAATGATAGTCTGAGCATTAATCGAAATTTGACTAATTTCAGCGCCTGCCTCAAGCATCGTTTGATCATTAAGTTGCTGAAGATATTGTCCATCTATGCTAACTGACAAAAAATTACTATTTTGATTTACTGCTATATGCTTACACATTTAACTTTCCTTACTGCTATCAATGACTTTTGGTGTGCTATCATTGTACTAAAAGTATAAATTATAAGCAAGTAATGAGTATCACGACAGTTATTGCTCAAGATTGATTCCGGGATGTTTATTGAGAGAGTCAACTGAATCCTTTTACTGTTCTATTTATATCAAAGAATTTGGGGTAGAATTTTAAACTATCAATAGTCGAAAATAGTAAGGATAACAATGAATAAATTTCTAACTTTAATTTGTGTGATCATGGCTGGATTGATGCTCAATGGATGCGCATGGAAAGCTGGCGTCGAGGATGATATGGCGAATGCTGCTGCAGAAAAAAATAAGCCTGTGGTAAAGGCGGATGAAAAAGCAGATGAAAAAACAGGGATAAAGCCAGTCGATGCTACTAAAGAAAAAACAACAGAGGCCGGTGCAGATCAGACGAAAGAGCCATCAACAGGTAAAGAAAAAGCAACTGATAAAACACCTGACACAACGAATAATTAAATCACTGGGTAGCCCGGATTGAGTGCAGCGAAAATCCGGGGTTGCTGGCAAGGATATTCTAAAACTAACCCGGATTTTCGCTGCACTCAATCCGGGCTACCATGAACAATTACAAAATATTTTCTAACCCATATATCAGCGTATCCAGCCCCATCACTTTTTTACAAGCTAAACAAACACCAGGCATAAATGAAATGCGATCTATGGAATCATGTCGTATTGTTAAGGTCTCACCAATACCGCCAAAAATAATTTGTTCATGAGCGACCAATCCCGGCAGGCGTAAAGCATGAATAGGAATGCCATGATGGGTTGCGCCCCGTGACCCTGGGATTGTTTCGCGCAGTGCTTTAGGTGACAGTGATTCGCGAGTTTCTGCTAACATTTCTGCTGTGCGCAAGGCTGTGCCTGATGGGCTGTCTAACTTGCCATCGTGATGCATTTCAATGATTTCCACATGCGGAAAATATTTTGCAATGGCTTGGGCATGTTTCATCATGAGTACAGCACCTAAAGAAAAATTAGGAGCAATAATGCCTCCTAATTTTAATTTCGCGCACTGCTGTTGAAATGTTTCAATTTGGGCACTGAGCAAACCACTAGTGCCAATGACGGGATGTACACCAGCATCAATAATGGTTTGAGTATTTTTTAAAACAGCTTCAGCGTTAGTAAAATCCACAACAACCTGTGCGTTGGTTTTCTTAATGGCGGCTGCAAGATCATCTTGTCGGCCTAGTTGGCCTACTAATGTGAGTTCTTTATCAGCGGTGATCGCGGCAACGCTTGCGAGACCCATGCGTCCGCCTGCACCATTAATTAAAACGCGTATGGTCATTTATGTTTCCCATAACGTGTAACTCGTCTTTCTGGTGTGGAAATTTCATTGACACTGTTTTTATTGCTATTAAATAGAGTACAGCCGCGTTTTTGACCTACTCTTTCATTAAGAAATAATTCAGCCATCTGGGAAAATTCTTTTCTGCCAGAGATATCTACAAATTGAGCAAGAAACAGATTATTCAGCTTGAACAATTCTTCTTTAGGTGATTTTACTGACTTAGGATTTTCTTCAATTTTAGAGCAAAGCGTTAAAATAGCTGTAATTGTTTTTAGTTTAGTCGATGTTAACACTGGGTCGCTGTTATTAAGATCAAGAATGGATTGTGGCATTTCTTGAGGGTCTTTTTTAGCAAGCTCTTGAAGTAAAGGTGCTTTTACTTTTCGAAGCAGGCTAAAGCTGCCTACGCTAAAAAAACTGCCCCATCGTGCATTTTCCATCTCCGCATAAACCTTGTGTGCTTCAGTGATTAAGTTGGTTAAGGTGGTCATTCTAATTCCTCGAGTGGTGTCATCAGTCATTTTTTTGGCTGTTATGTATAGCGTTAACGTTTGTGTGATGCGTGAGTGAAATCTCATGTGAATATTCTGTCATTTATGGCATTTTTGCAAGAATTGTTTTTTTATGATCGCAGGCTGGATAGAGTTTTCGCAATAACGCAATGAATCTACGTTATTAAATGTTACACTAAAGTGTTTGCTGAATAGTTAGGTTTTTGAAACAATGCATTTTATTAAGTAATTAGATTTTTAGGTGTTTTTAGTGATTGATGAAGAAGGTTTTAGGCATGGTGTAGGTATTATTTTGGTGAATTCCAATCGCCAACTTTTTTTGGCGAAGCGAGTCGGAAAACCTGCCTGGCAGTTTCCTCAAGGAGGGTTGATGGAAAATGAAACTCCTGAGCAAGCTATGTACCGCGAACTGCATGAAGAAGTGGGTTTGCATGCGGAAGATGTCAAAGTGCTAACCAGTACTCGCAGATGGCTGCGTTACAGGCTTCCTACGCGTTTGATACGTCATTACTCTAAGCCTTTATGCGTAGGGCAGAAGCAAAAGTGGTTTTTGCTGCGTTTAATCAATGATGATGCCAAATTTAATTTGGCTGCAACGGATAAGCCAGAATTTGATTCGTGGGCTTGGGTGTCATATTGGTATCCTTTAAGCCAAGTGGTGGCTTTCAAGCGTAGAGTTTATAGCTTAGCCATGAAAGAGTTTGCACGTGTTGTGTTGTCAAAACGCTTTTGGGACTCTGCATAAAAGTGTTTAGTGTCAGGCATGCAATATTGTAAGCAAATCCTATTTTTCATAACACGTTTGAGGACTCCATGTTAAAAACTCTTAGACGTATCATCCAAGAAGTTGCAAGCGCACATGATTTTCCAGACGCTCTGAGAATCATGGTGAAGCGTATTGCAAAAACGTTGGATACGCAGGGGTGTTCTATTTTTTTATTAGACCGTCGTCGCGGTGATTATGTTTTAATGGCGACGCAAGGTTTGGATCAAAAAGCTGTTGGCAAAGTCCGTATTCCTTTGGGTCAAGGTTTGATTGGTTTAGTGGGTGAACGTGAAGAACCTATTAACATTGATGACGCTGAAAAACATCCACGTTTTTTACATATCCCGGAAGTAAAAGAAGAACTATATAAAGCATTTTTAGGCACGCCTATTATTTATCATCGCCAAGTGCTAGGCGTATTGATAGTGCAGCAAGTAGAGTCTCGCCGTTATGATGAATCAGAAGAAGCCTTTCTTGTTACGCTAGCGGCTCAGTTGGCAGCGATAGTGGCACATGCTGAAGCAACAGGAGTGATTGCTAATTTATTTGATTCACAAGAAGGAGCGTGCGAGGCGACTTATTCAGGCATTCCAGGTGCGCCGGGCATAGGGATAGGGATGGGCGTGGTTGTTTTTCGCTTGCTCGATTTAAGTGTGATTCCTGATCGTGAAGCAGAAGATATCCCAGCTGAAATACAATTATTAGAAGAAGCGCTTGCATCTGTGCGCGAAGACTTTCGCGTTCTAGAAGAGCGCATGTATCCTACTTTGCCCAGTGAAGAGCGTGAGCTTTTTGATGTGTATCAGCGCATTTTAGACAGTTCAAATTTGGGTACGGAAGTCATAGAAAAAATTGAAGCGGGTAACTGGGCACAAGGTGCTTTGCGCGAAGTGATACAAGCGCATGTTGATCGTTTAGCTAACTTAGAAAATGAATATCTGCGTGAACGTGCAATCGATATTATGGATTTAGGTAATCGTGTGCTCGCTTATTTGCAACGTAATGACAGATCCTTGCCGCAATATTCAGAAAAAACAATTTTAATTGGTGATGAGTTAACTGCTGCTGATTTAGCAGAAGTCCCGGAAGGATATTTAGCTGGCGTTGTTTCTGCGCGCGGTTCTAGTAGTTCTCATATTGCGATTCTTGCACGTGCTATGGGTGTGCCCACAGTGATGGGTATGAATGATATTCCTCTTAATAATTTGCAAGATAAAAAAATTATAGTCGACGGTTATTATGGGCAAATGTATGTTTCACCAAGACCTGCTTTGCTGCACGAATTTGAGTATTTAGTCCATGAAGAAATACAGCTTGATGCTTCGCTAGAAGTATTGCGTGATAAGCCTGCACAAACCCAAGACGGTCATAGAATTATGTTGATGGTGAATACAGGGCTGGGTGGTGATGTGGGTTTGTCTTTGGCTGCAGGTGCTGAAGGCGTTGGATTATATCGTACTGAAATTCCTTTTTTAATGCGCGACCGTTTTCCTTCAGGCGAAGAACAACGCGTGATTTATAGGCAGTTAATGGCTTCCTTTGCGCCGCGTCCTGTGACTATGCGAACCTTGGATATAGGCGGCGATAAAGCACTACCTTATTTTCCCGTCATAGAAGACAATCCTTTTTTAGGATGGCGTGGAATACGCATCAGCCTAGATCATCCTGATATTTTTTTATTGCAATTGCGCGCCATGATGCGAGCCAGTGAAGGGTATAATAATTTACGTATCATGTTGCCCATGGTGACGGATGTGAGTGAAGCAGATGAAGCGATTCGTTTGTTAAAGAAAGCGTATGCAGATGTGCGTGAAGAAAATTACGATATTGAAATGCCGCAAATTGGCGTCATGATAGAAGTGCCTTCCGCGGTTTATCAAGCACGTGCTTTAGCAAAACGCGTGGATTTTTTATCCGTAGGTACAAATGATTTAACACAATATTTGTTAGCGGTAGATAGAAATAATTCTCGCGTCGCAAATTTATTTGATTCACTGCATCCTGCAGTGTTACGAGCGCTCATACAGATAGTTGAGGGCGGTCATCAGGAAGGTAAGCATGTGAGTATTTGTGGTGAAATGGCAGGTGATCCTGCTGCAGCAATCATACTGATTGCGTTGGGCTTTGATTCTTTCAGTATGAGCGCATCGTCTTTAAGCCGTATTAAATGGGTGATTAGACAATTTACTTTTGAAAAAGCTTCAAAATTATTACAAGACGTATTAAGTATGGAAAGTGCAGTGATGATACGTTGTCATTTAGAGCTGGCATTAGAAAGAGCTGGATTGGGTGGGTTAGTTAGAGCGGGTCGTTAAGTTATGTTTTTAATTTATATTCTGATAGGCGCACTTTCAGGAACATTAGCTGGCATGTTAGGAATAGGCGGTGGAATTATCGTAGTCCCTGCTTTAGCTGCTGTGTTTTTATCTTTTAATTTAATGCCCGCAAGTTATGTCATGCATATGGCCATAGGTACTTCGTTGGCTGTCATTATAATCACATTAACTTCTGCATTAAGAGCGCATTCTCTTCGCGGCAATGTGCGTACAGATTTTGTTAAAGTTCTATTGCCAGGGTTGCTCTTGGGAGCCGTGCTAGGGGCTTTAATAGCGCATCAATTACCGTCTTATTATTTAAGAATATTCTTCGCTTTATTTTTAATATTTTTGTCAGGGCGTTTGTTAATAGCCAAGCATAAAGAAGAAACGCGTGATGTTCCTGGTCGTTATGTCATAGCAAGTGTTGCAACTGGATTGGGTGCTATCACCAGTATTTTGGGAGCGGGGGGTGGTTTGTTAATGGTGCCTTTTATGCTGCGTTGTAAGTTGAGTATGCATCAAGCTGCAGGTACCTCAGTGGCTTGCGGAGTAGGCACTGCACTTGTTGCAACGCTGAGCTATGTTTTTTTAAATATGCAAGACTCTGGTATAGCTTATAGTACGGGCTATATTTATTGGCCGGCATTTTTTGGTGTAGCAGTGGCGAGTATGCTGTTTGCACCTATAGGGACTGCGCTTGGGCATAGATTACCCACGGCTGTATTAAGGCGCGTACTTGGGATATTCTTGCTGCTCGTTGCTTTAGACATGTTATTTACACATTAAAGGTTTAGGTTATGCTGACATATCCCCAGATTGATCCAGTTGCTGTTCATTTAGGCCCATTAGCTGTGCATTGGTATGGTCTTATGTATTTGGTGGGCTTTTTCGCGGCTTGGGGTGTTTTAAACTTACGCTTGCGTGTTTCTCCTCGCGGATTCACCGCTGAACAATTATCAGATATGTTGTTTTATGCAGCTTTAGGTATTATTGTGGGCGGCCGTTTAGGCTATATGCTGTTTTATGCATGGCCAGATTTGTGGGCTAATCCTTTGCTAATAGTTCAAGTCTGGAAAGGCGGTATGTCTTTTCATGGTGGATTGCTGGGGGTGATTATTGCACTCTCGTTGTACGCGCATAAAATAGGAAAATCTCTGGTAGATTTGACGGATTTTATTGCGCCAGCAGTGCCTCTAGGTTTAGCAGCAGGGCGTATAGGTAATTTTATTAATGGCGAATTATGGGGCCGCGTAACAGATGTGCCTTGGGCTATGGTTTTTCCTAATGCAGGATCATTGCCTCGTCATCCTTCGCAGTTATATGAATTTTTATTAGAAGGTGTTTTGTTATTTATTATACTGTGGACTTACTCTAGAAAGATTCGTCCGCGTTGGGCGGTTTCAGGTTTATTTTTGGTGGGCTATGGTTTATTTCGTTTTGTGATTGAATTTTTTCGCGAGCCTGATTTACAAATCGGATACCTGGCGTTTGGTTGGTTTACTGAAGGGCAATTATTATCATTACCCATGATAGTGTTGGGTGTAGCTATGATGACATGGGCATATTGGAGTCCTAAAAAATGCAGCAATATTTAGATTTTTTACAACATATACGTGACGAAGGCGTAGAAAAAAAAGATCGTACTGGAACAGGCATACGCAGTGTGTTTGGTTATCAAATGCGATTTAATTTACGCAAAGGATTTCCGTTAGTCACTACAAAAAAATTGCATTTAAACAGTATTGTTCATGAGCTGTTTTGGTTTTTGCAAGGTGACACTAATATAAAATATTTAAATGAAAATAAAGTCAATATTTGGAATGAGTGGGCCGATGAAAATGGAAATTTAGGGCCAGTATACGGGAAGCAATGGCGCGCATGGCAAACTGCTGAAGGCAAGCCTGTAGATCAAATCAGTGAGTTAATACAACAAATAAAAACAAATCCTGATTCGCGACGTTTAATTGTGAGTGCATGGAACGTAGGTGAAATTCCAAAAATGGCTTTACCACCTTGTCATTTGTTATTTCAATTTTATGTAGCGAATGGCCGACTCTCTTGTCAATTGTATCAGCGTTCAGCAGATTCATTTTTAGGTGTTCCATTTAATATCGCATCTTATTCTTTGTTGACTCATATGTTAGCGCAGCAATGTAATTTAGACGTAGGCGATTTTGTATGGACAGGTGGTGATTGTCATATTTATTTGAATCACTTAGAGCAAGTTGATTTACAATTATCACGCACTCCATTTGAATTGCCGCAACTGACTTTTTCACGTAAGCCAGATTCTTTATTTGATTATAAATTTGAAGATATCGTTATTGCGAATTATGAGTCACATCCTCATATTAAAGCGGCAGTTGCAATTTGAACTTGTACGATGGAGTAAGCGCTATGAAAAATGTTTCGATTAAAATTTTTATCACAACATTCATTTGTTGTTTGAGTGTTGTCTCCGCGCAGGCATCTCCTTTTGATTGCTCACCCGTTAAGGTCAAGACTCAAGATAAATCAGTACTCTTAAATGCTGCAGAAAATAAGCAGGATGGCGCTATAGTTTATTTTTTTAAAAATACATCAGCTAAGAGCATATGGCTAGATCACCCTAATAAACGTGCATCAGCAAGTGCGGGTTGGTCTTCCTATTTACAACCAGGCAATTGGTCCGCGTTGCTGCTTGATAAAAAAGAATTTGAGCTAACTTGCGCTATCATAGAGCCAGGTAAAGTGAATTATGTGAGTTGTGAAAAGTCACTGACTATCTGTGCTCCTGCTCCCGCTGTTATTAATTCAACTCGCAAAGGAAGTTATTGGCTGGTTGAAGATAAAGCTTGGAATGATTTTTTAGCGGCATTTAAAAAGCGCGTGGCTAAGTAGTGAATCCCAGGCATGTCAGATGAGCTATCAACGGACATTAATCCGGACATTTTTATTGCTAAAACTTGACGTATAGCAAATAAACTATGTTATAATCAATAGGATGAAAAATAAAAAAGCGGACAAAAGATCGGACATTCTCACGGCGGTTGATAAGGGTGAAAGCTTATTAACAATGGAACCTTTATTGATTTCTGAGGGCTCTATTTATCGGAAAGAATTAATGGATCTTTCAGTTGAGTTGGTTGCTAAATCAGCAGGATTCAAGCGCAGTTTACCTCTCGCAATACAAACTTCATTGGCAACTATGGTGCGGGCAATGAATTGTTACTATAGCAATTTAATTGAAGGCCATGACACGCATCCCATTGCGATCGAGCAGGCATTGCAAGGCAACTATAGTTCAAATATAAAAAAACGTAATTTACAGTTAGAAGCCAAAGCGCATATCATCGTTCAACAATGGATTGATAATGGTGGTATCAATAATAAATTTTTCTCTCGTGATGCAATCTGCGAGATTCATCAGCGTTTCTGTAGTTTATTGCCAGATGATTTATTGTGGATAGATGAGATCGATAGCAAAGAAAAGATGAAAGTTATTCCAGGAGAATTTCGTTTATGCAATGTGGTTGTTGGCAATCACATTGCAGTGAGTCCAGGCGCTTTGCCTCGATTTCTTTCTCGTTTTGAATCCGTATACAGCAAGTTAGGAAAAGCAGAAACGTTATTAGCGTTAGCAGCTGCGCACCATCGCTTATTATGGATTCATCCATTTCTTGATGGTAATGGACGAGTCGCTCGTTTAATGTCTCATGCGGCCACGCTGAATGTGCTTGATACAGGTGGAATATGGTCTATTGCACGTGGGTTCGCTCGTAATGTCAGTGAATATAAACAGCATCTTGCAAATTGTGATTTACCACGACGAAATGATTTAGATGGTCGTGGGAATTTAAGTGAGGAAGCGCTTGCAAATTTTACACGATTTTTTTTAGAAACATGCATTGATCAAATTAATTTTATGGAAAAGTTAATGCAGCCTGATCTGTTACGTATAAGAATATTAACGTGGGCTGCTGAAGAAATTCAATTAGGAAAATTACCTCAGCAAGCAGTACAGATTCTTGAAGCTATTTTATATCGCGGTGAAATATCCAGAGGAGAAATATCAAGTATATTGAATGTGACGGACCGCCATGCACGCAGATTGATTTCTACTTTAACTGAAAAAGGAATTCTTATATCTGATTCGCCTAGAGCCCCTTTAAAATTAGCTTTTCCTGCTACGTTGGTTGATCGCTGGATGCCGGGATTGATCCCGTAATGTTCGAGTCAGGTTCGCGCTGTTGCTTAAATCTCAACCAAAGTGATTGTACTGTAGACATTTCCTGATATTATAGCCATAATTCGCCCAGATTTTTTCTTAGAATTTTGCTGGGCAATATATGAAAACAATAAAAGTCATAATGGTATCCATTATCTGTTATTCAATAGGATTAGTTTTTTATTCTTTTGATCCTTTGATGCAATCATTTCCCAGTATATTAACAAATCAGTTGATGAAGAATTTCGCTATTTCCTCAGTCGGTGTTGGTGTGATTGCTTCATCCTATTTTTATTCATATAACTTAATGCAAATCCCAGCGGGAATGATTTGTGATAAGTTGGGCAGTAAAATGGTTTTATCCATTTCATCTGTTATTTGTATTTTAGGCTTAACTTTTTTTGCGTATTCAACTTCTCTTGAGCAAGCTATTTTTGCTCGTATTGTAATGGGCTTAGGCGCAAGCTGTGCTGCAGTTGTTTTTTTGCTTTTATGTAAACAATATTTTGATATCAAATATCTTCCTGTATTGATTGGCGTAGGTCAGTTTGCCGGAAACATAGGTGCAATGGGCGGACAATATTTTTTGACTTTTGTGACAAATGTATATGGTTGGCGCGCATCGATTAATATTTTGAGTGTTATCCCAATCATTCTCATCGTATTTACAATTATTTTTTTGAGTAAGAATATAAGAAGCGGTACGCAAAATAATAAAATCGACGGTACTCATCACATTAAAAATGTAATTGCAAATAAATCAAATTGGATAACTGCAATATATGCAATGTTATTGTGGGCACCCTTTTATACCTTTGCAAGCTTGTGGGGAATTCCATTTCTAAAAGAATTATTAAGCATTTCAACAGATCAGGCGAGTAAACTTATGACCATTGCTTGGCTTGGATCTGGAGTAGGTAGTATTTTGATTGGAGTGTGGTCGAGCTTAATTGGCAAACGAAAAATATGTTTAGCTGCGTCTGCATCATTAGGTGCTGTAGTTTTTTTAATAATGATTTTTACAAAAACGCATAATGACATTTTCCTATCTTGTATGTTGTTCATTTTCGGATGTTCCTCAGCAGGGCAAGCATTAAGTTTTGTTTTGATTGCGGATAAAAATACTCATCAGAATTTAGGTCTAGCAGTTGGATTTAATAATACAGCGATTATGATAGGCCCTATGTTGCTTGATCCCATAGTTGGATGGATGTTAAATCGTGGATGGGACGGACAAATATGTGATGGCGTTCTGATTTATTCAGCTCAGGATTACATGCATGCGTTTGTTATTATACCGATACTTTTTATTGGGGCGTTGGTGGTGGGGTTAAGCTATGATGATAATAAAGACGAAGTTAAAGTTTAATTTTCATAATTAATGTCATAGTGCTATTTGACTCAGTACTTATAAAACCACAGGAATTGTATATGTGTATCGCTTTTTGATTGTTTGGTTTTACTTCTAAAGTTAGCTCTTTGAGGTTGAGTGTTTCTTTTGCCAGTTTGATGGCAATTTTGCAGGCTTTTTTCATTATGCCAATATTTTCATATTTTGGGTTTGCTAAGAATCTACCAAATTCAGCCGTTCGTGCTTGCCAATTTATTCGATAAATAGAGAGTTGCCCATACAGTAATCCTTTCTGATCTGTAATTATAAATATGAAATCATTGTCAATCTTTAGGTATTTTTGATACCAGTTGTGATGTTCTTTTTCGCTAATCATATTAGTGGTATTAAACCATGGTCTATGTGATTCATTGTTTCGCCATTGAAGAGTATGATTAATATCATCAGGTAATAATAACCTTAAAATTAAGTTGTCTTTCTCGTAAGGTTCCAATATTTTTTTCATGCCGCTCCAATTAATCAAGTGAACCAAAAATAGATTGTAAATTTTTCTAATCACGTGCCCCGATGTGGCAGTAGATTTTTTCATAAAAAGTGGGTTGATTCATATAATTATTTGATAGGTAGTGAACACAGGGTTTTTCCTGGGTAGCACATACTTAATGCACACCTATAATGAGGCTATGAATTTTAAAGGCCCCTATGTAATAAATCAATATTTCATCTTAGGCTTAAAAATTTCAATGGCAAACCGACATTGGCTCCTGAAGGATCTAATTGTTGAGCGTTTTGAAACTTGCGCCAACAAAGTAAATGCTTAAGCCAGGTTCTGCAGGGATGCCATAATCATAAAACAAGAAAGGTGCATTATTTTAAGGAGTAAGAAGTATGACACTAACTATTAAAAAGGTTAGTATTTTCTTGTTAGCGCTAACAGTGAGTGGGACAGCATTGGCTGGTTTTCATGGTTTAACACATCACTCTCGTGCTAATTGTGCTAATAATGAAACTATTTCTTGGCATGCAGGTCATGATTATTGGTTCTGGGTTGTTAGCCGACATAGAAGAAACGGTGAAGATCACCAGGTTGTACAAGATTGGGCATTAACTTGGCGTGCAGCTGCAGTTCACTGGGGTGAGGGTAGAGGCGGTTGGACTGTAGAAGGTCATCATTGGATGAAGGATACTTATGGCAGGCCAGTTGAAGTTGCTAATGAATTTGTTGCGGATTGTTCTATTTACGACGGTTGGTGGGATTAATAGGAGACGTTGAATGAAAAAAATATTAGTAACAACATTTTTAATGCTGCCGGGCGTACTTAATGCGGCAATTGAAGAAACAGCAAGTCCATTTCCAAGTGCAAAAAAAGGCATAAATATTATGTCTATGGCCGAGATTAATGTACCATTTGCAATGAAAAGCCATATTTTAGAAAATAAAAAAGCACTTGCTACTAAGGGGTACGAAGAAACAACTGAGACTGATAAAAATGTCATTTCATTATTTGCACTTCAAAGAAGTGCAGAAGAAGAAATTAAGCAGTTTGATGATGATAAGAATCCTTTGGATACACATCTAAAATCTTCTGTATCCAAAATAAATTTAGCTTTTAAATTTAATGAGATACCTAATCTTAAAAAGCATAATATTATTGGCTATGCAGCTGTAGGTGGTTATGCTAAAGGTAAAGGATGGGACGGAATGGTAGAATTTATGAGTGATCCAAAATTGGGAGTCTGCTCTTATACTACTTATGGAATAGAAAAAGTTATTCTCGATAAGGAAACGACGGAGTACTTTGTTAATGATAAACCCTCTAATAAAAGCGTAGCTGGTAATTGGAATACTGGATTTTTATATACAGTTAATTGGTATGCTCCAACGAGACTAATGACATTGGAATGTGCTAATAAAATATTTGATCCTAATATTGTTGATAACATGATTATGCTTGCTGATAGAATAGATAAAGCATAAGTAACTTATATTTTTTTAAACGGCAGCAGGAAAGTTTTACTTGTTGCCGATTAGTCTATTATTTTAGCTTAAATAACTTCATACCGTCTTAATAATTCCAAAGCAAGTGTAGTCAAATTATTTTGTATTCCTGCATAACATAAGGCAGATCTTAGATTGCAATTCAGTTTTAACTTTAAAGCTTTAATATGATCTTCTACTGTCTTAATTGAAATTTGTAAGATATTCGCAATTTCTTTAGTAGTCTTGCCCATGGTTAAGAAAGATAAACATTCTATTTGTCGTTTTGATAGCGGAATTGAAATGCCACGATAATAAATAGAGTGGCCAATTGATTCAACGTTAGAAGAACCATTGATAAGAGGCTTCATTGATGGTGGAAGTTCAATAATATTTTGATGACCAGTTTGTATTGCACCTTTTGCGCAATTAAGGAAGTGCTCAGAAAAATGATCAAGTTTATCCAATGAATTTAAAAATTTATTCACTGGATCGATCGCATTTTTTTTAGCAACAAAGCAAAACATTTCATAATAATGAGAATGTTTTTTTATAAGATCCATCATGACACCATGATTAAATAAATTATGTTCATCAGCAATTATTTCCGGAAGTTCATCATCTATCATAATCAGGTTATAAATTTTTTGTTGAGTAAGGCTGTCTTCATTTGGAGGAATAGTGAGCTTGTATTCTTTTTTAAAATGATTTTCAAAAACATTTTTGTTTGTGCTTAGTAAAACACATTTTCCATCATCGTAGAAACGACCATACGAGTAATATTCTAAATCAAGTAAGCCAAACATGGGTTGGCAAATTTCTGTAATCTCGTGCTCTGATGTAAAGAGAACATTTGTTTCGTCCGGAGTATATAGGCTCATTTTATTTGTTAGCTCATCTTGAGTACAGGGGTTTCCCTGGGTAGCGATTGCCCGCGTTATTCTTATAATAGCTGCAAATTTTAAAGATTTGTGGGTATTAAATCAATCATTCATGTAGGTTTTAAATATTAATTGACCGGCAAGGAGTATAAATGTCTGCAGTTGAATTGTTGTGCAAGAGTATGGGGGTTAATCCAAAAAAGTTAACAAAAGAAGAAAGTATAATTGTGGAAGCGGAACTTTCAATTCATGTTTGGGAAAATCTTAAGAAATATTTTAAAATTAATTATTATAAAAATTATTTTCGTGTAATGAAATTTAGTGTAGATAAGGAGAATGAAGTGCTTGATGTTAATTGTTTGCGATTATTGATAAATGATATTCTGTTATCAGAAGAATATACGTTAGAAGGAATTGCTTATTACACTCATTTGCCAGAAGAAGTCATTTGTGATGTGGCATCAGGTAAAAATCTGGAACCTTCAGCTACATTATCTCGTAAAATTATAAAATTGCATCGTATAGTGCGGCCAAAGTTGTATGAGGAAATTATGAAAAAAATAATAATGGAAGAATATTTATTGCCAATAGAAAAGGCTGGATTATTTTTAATAATTGAAATATTTGGTGTGATGGTACTAGAAAATATCAAACAGTCGCCACACCAAACAAACTTCCAATTAAATACGTCAGCGTACCAGCGGCGACACCGATTAATAAAACTCTTAGACCACTTAACCACGCATTGCGTTGCGTAAATAAACTTAAAATTGCACCCACACTAAAAAGACTGCACGCGGATAAGATAATTGACATAAATAAATTAGATTGACTGTTGCTAATAACAAAAGGAAGAAGAGGAATACCAGCTCCAATGACAAATGATGTAAATGAAGAAATCGCAGCGCCCCAAGGTGAGCCTAATTCATCTGGATTAACGCCTAGCTCTTCTCTTGCTAGGGTATCCAATGCTTTCTCTGGATTTTGAATGAGTAAGTTTGACATTCTGACGGCTTCATCTTTGGGTAATCCGCGTGCTTCATAAATTAAAGCAAGCTCAGCAGCTTCTTCTTCAGGATAGGTATCTAATTCATGTTTTTCTAACGCAAGTTGATACTCAAGCATTTCTCGTTGAGAGCGCACAGAAATATATTCGCCAGACGCCATAGAGCTGGCTCCTGCTAGCAATCCTGCAACACCAGAAATTAAAATAAAATGAGCATTTGCACTTGCACCAGCGACACCTAGAATTAAACTTGTATTAGAGAGCAGGCCATCATTAATGCCAAACACTGCAGCACGTAAATTGCCTGAGTGCTTAACGCCGCGATGCTGTTCTTCTTCTTCGCCAAATACTTTTGGAAAGTGATGACCTATTTTGTTGTCTCGATAAATAGACATGCCACGCACTTTTGTAGCGGCTAAGATTAAGCGTAAACGACGGGGTCCAGCGATGCGAATTAATTGGGAAATTATTTTTGTGCGCCAATCAGGCGTATAAAAAGCAGGAACGGTGATATTATTTTTTTTTAATTGTGTAGCCCAAATACCCGCTTGATTTTCAGCCATGTCAGAAAGCCCAAGGAAAAGTTCTTTGTATTTGGGATCTTTTTCAGAGGCGGCAACAATTTTATAAAGATAGGCTGAGCGCTTTTCTTCTTCCCAGTTTTCTAATACGTCCATGATGTTTCCTATATGCAGCCAGTTTCGTGATATGTCTCAGAGAGTTTTCCTCTAGTGCCTCGTTCTTTCCATGAATTAGGTGAGGAGGGATCGGAGGTTGCAGGTGCGCGCATAATCATTTGATATTTCATCTCCCTGCAAGCCGCGGGCTTATCAAAACCTTGATCGAGATAACTTTGGCACGCATTAAGAGCTAAGCAAGAACCTGCTAAAACAACTAAACGCAACGCTAGGTTTTTCATGATCATTCCTCCCTGAGGTACTTAATAATACTTTACCTCAATTACAGACAGACTTCGAGCTGGAACGCTTTATGAATGATCCGTCCGCCATGCGGGGTTAAAGGTTGTAGCGTGGACAAAGGCGTGCGGCGCCGTGTCCGCGAGGTCTGTCTCATTCATTCCCGGACACGCTGCGCTTTGTCCGGGCTACACTTTAGATTCATTTCATATTTGAAAACTCTAAAAGTATCGGTTTCTTGGATTCTAGTGTATGCTGACGTACCGCTGTAAATGACCTTCTTCTGTTTATTTTTCCGACACTAAGGCTCCCTTAAGAATATTGAGTTAATATTAGCCAATATTGGGTTAATGCTTGATTGATTAATGGGGTGTTTTATGAGAAATGAAACGATAAAAAATGACATTCTCGGCACGGGAGTGCAGCGATCCCTTGATAATTCAACCCGTTATAACGATGAAGTGTGCTTAGAATCAATGCGTATGATTGTGAAAGACTATGTGGCTAAAACTCAGCAGCTTGCTGCGGGATCATTTAATACACAAGCTTGTAAAAACAGTTACGAAGAATTACGACAAAAAATCCATGATGAGGACTTAAAAGCTTACACTGCTTTTGAAGTGATGGAAAAACTTTACTGGCAGGAGTATCTTATAAAAAAATGAATATGATTAGGTGGTTAATGGGAAAGTTGGGACGCAAAAAAGATCGTTTTGCAAGTCGGGAAGCTGAGAAATACGAACGGCCTATTCCTAGCCGTGAATTTATTCTCGATTACCTCGCAGAGCGAGGCAAGCCCGCAACACGCAGGGATTTAATTAATGAACTTAATTTAAATTCTGATGACGAACAAGAAGCGATACGCCGCCGCTTAACAGCAATGGTGCGCGATGGTCAATTATTTAAAAATCACCGCGGAACCTATGGTCTAGTCGGTAAAATGGAATTGATAGCCGGCCGCGTGATCGGTCATAAAGACGGCTTTGGATTCGTTGTTCCCGATGCAGGTGGTGATGATTTATTTTTGAATGGCCGTCAAATTCGGGCTGTTTTTCATGGCGATAAAGTTTTAGCGCGAGTTTCAGGTTTGGATCACAGAGGTCGATCTGAAGCCGTCGTTGTTGAAGTATTAGAGCATAACACCCAACAGTTAGTCGGTCGTTTTTCCACTGAGAGCGGCACTTTTTTTGTTAAACCTGTCAATCATCGTATTACTCAAGATATTTTAATCGCTCCCTCTGACATTGCTGATGCACAAGACGGGCAAATGGTTGTGATTGCCATTACAGAACAGCCTTCTCTGCATAAGCCGCCTTTAGGCAAAGTGATAGAAGTCATGGGTGACCACATGGCGCCCGGTATGGAAATTGATGTCGCCATTCGAAATCATGACCTTCCTTATGAATGGCCAGATGATGTGCTGGATGAGTCTGCGCGTTTTGCAGTGGATGTGCCTGCAAGCGCATTAGAAGGACGCGTAGATTTACGTCATTTACCTTTTGTCACCATTGATGGTGAAGATGCAAAAGATTTTGATGATGCTGTTTATTGTGTTCCTGATAAAAACGGTTGGACACTCTACGTTGCGATTGCGGACGTAAGTCATTATGTGAAAATGAACAGTGCGTTGGATCGCGAAGCGATTAACCGTGGCAACTCAGTTTATTTTCCTGAACGTGTTATTCCCATGTTACCTGAAACACTTTCAAACGGTTTATGTTCGCTGAAACCCAAAGTGGATAGATTGACGCAAGTTTGTGAAATGAAAATTAACAAAGCCGGTACGATTACAGAATATAAATTTCACGAAGCTGTTATTTTTTCTCATGCACGTCTGACCTACAACGAAGTGTATGCAATGATAGGTGAGAAAAGTGAAGTGATTCGTTCTCAGTATCAAAATTTAGTTCCTCACTTAGAAGATTTATTTACTATTTATCATGTGTTGCATCAAGCTCGCAAACAACGCGGTGCAATTGATTTTGATATGCCTGAAACTAAAATTGTGTTTGGCCCAGATCGAAAAATAGAACGTATTGTTCCCACGAAACGCAATGATGCACATCGTGTGATTGAAGAGTGTATGTTGTGCGCTAATATTTGCGCGGCAAAATTTTTATTAAAAAATGAATGTCCTTCTTTGTTTCGTAATCACGAAGGTCCAAACGATGAAAAACTCGATGATTTACGACGTTTTTTAAATGAATTAGCGTTAAAGCTGCCTGGAAAAAAACAACCTACGCCTAGTGATTATGCGAAGTTATTGTATTCGATCGAAGACCGTCCTGATGCGCACATCATACAAATGATGTTGCTGCGTTCATTAAGCCAAGCAGTTTACAGCCCAGAAAATAAAGGCCATTTTGGTTTAGCCTATGATGCGTACGCACATTTTACTTCACCTATAAGACGCTACCCTGATTTATTAGTGCATCGTACTATACGTCGGATTTTACGTAATGAAAAACAGTTAAGCGACAGTCTTGTTGTGTTAGAAAAACATGGCGAGCATTGTTCTATGACGGAACGTCGTGCAGATGATGCTACGCGTGAAGTTGTTGATTGGTTGAAATGTGAATTCATGTTGAATAAAGTCGGCGAAGATTTTCCCGGCGTGATTGGTAATGTCACAGGCTTTGGTTTTTTTGTGGAATTGAAAGATATTTATGTTGAAGGTTTAGTGCATATCAGTACACTGCCGAATGATTACTATCAATTTGAAGCGACAAAACAAGCGCTGCGCGGTGAACGTGCTGGAAGAGTTTTCCAACTAGGTGATGTCATCAAAGTGAGAGTGGCACGCGTGGATTTAGATCAAAGACAAATTGATTTTGTGTTGGCAGATGAAGCCGATGCGCAAAGTAAAAACCCAGTAGCTAAAGGTCGCACTAACGCTAAACCTAAATCGAAATCGACTCGAAATAAAAAAAGGTCTAAGAAAAAGAGCACATGAGTACAAATACATTATTTATTTTTGGTTTACATGCGGTAAACGCTTTATTAACAAATCAACCTGAAAGAGTTATTGCTCTTTACATACAAAAAGAACGTCAAGATCAAAAAGCGCAAGCTATCATTGATCTTGCACGCATAAAAAAAATTAAAGTCAACGTGATTCCAAAGTTGGAAATTGAACGTCTGACTGGCGATCAAGTGCATCAAGGTATAGTGGCTTCTTGTCATAAACCCAAAGCATGCAATGAAGATGACTTAGAAAGAATTCTCGAAAATCTAACTGAGCCGCCATTTTTATTAATACTGGATGGCGTTCAAGATCCGCATAATTTAGGTGCTTGTTTGCGTAGTGCGGATGCTGCTGGCGTTCATGCTGTAATCGTACCTCGAGATAAATCTGTCGCTATCACGCCTACTGTTAGCAAGGTAGCTTGCGGGGCTGCTGAAACTGTCCCTTTTATACAAGTCACTAATTTAGCCAGAACCATGCGTTTTTTGAAGGATCATGGCATATGGTTATATGGAGCGGCTGGCGAGGCAGATAAAGGCTTATTTGCGGCTGATTTAAAAGGTCCCTTAGCCTTGGTGTTGGGGGCTGAAGGAGAAGGCTTGCGACGCCTAACGCGTGAGCATTGTGATATGTTGTTGAATATACCCATGAAAGGCTCTGTTTCTAGCTTAAATGTCTCGGTTGCTACCGGTGTTTTTCTCTTTGAAGCGCTGCGTCAACGTCAATAATTCTATACTAAATTTTGATTTATCAATTTGTTAGCTTAATAATCTCTTAATGTTTGTTATTTATACTATAATTGTATTAATTGTATAGTTATATGGTAAATCTGAACCAGAGGTGGGTGGCATGAGTAATTCGCGATTAAAAGTCCAACTAGCCAATAAGGCTTTTGACTCTTGGCTGAGTTTTTTTGCGGGATATGGTGAATGCAATCAACAGCAGGTGGAAGGTTTTATTAGTTGGGTGATTTATGCAGACGCTCTTAAACAAGATGAGTCTAATAAGCAACACTTTAAAAAAGCGAATGAATTTTTAGCTGTCGGACGAAAATTTTTTCTCACAAATAACCTTGGTGGAAAAGAATTCAGGTTAAAGGATTTGCATGCCTATTATCTTTTGTATACGGGTGAAATGGAAAACGATGACGAGATAGATCGCGCCTCAGTGAGAAGAATATTTGAAATGGGATATAGTGCGGAATTTAAAAACCGATTGGAATATGGATTTCCTGGATTCGTTGAAGCGTCGTACAATATTAGTGATCATTTCGATGGTAGTGATAGACGTCTTCTAGTAGGGGCAGAGCATGATGACCTAAAAGCATTATTTCAGCAGGTAGAAAACGAATATCCTCAAAATGCGCCGCCTATCATTGAAGACCAAAGTGTAGAGCCAGCGCAGGTAAATGAGTATGTAACATTTTATCGGGAGAAGTATCCCTCTTTATCTCGTCGGGATAAAATTCAACACAACAAGACAATCGCAGAAGTAGAAAAAGTATCGCCTGAAGTGCGAGATGATCTTTTTCGTATAGCAATAGAAAACAAACCTAAATCTAAACCCACTTCTTTGTGGGGCAAAGTAAAAGAAAAATGTAAACAACTGAATGAATTAAGTTGGTGGAAGAAAGCACTGATATTGACTGGGGTTGCTGTGGGTGGATTGCTTATTGCTGTTGGTACTGGCGGAATTGCATTACCAGCTGTTATTGCAGGATGGACAACACTAGGCGTGGGCTTGGGTGTCAAAGCAGGAGTTATCGCTGGTGCAGGTCTTGCAGCAGTGTCTGTAGGTGTTGGATTGGCTGTCAGTGGTGATGCCAAAGTTTATGATCCTGTTTCATCATCAGAAACAAAAGAGAGTGTTAAGGCACCAGAAGCTGTTTCAACGCAAGAGCATACTGGCAGTCAAGACACATATGGAATTAATTATAGATTAGGATTGTCTCCTGAGGCTCAATATACGCAGCCGCATGAGCATGAACATGAGCATGGGATGCTATCTCCATTTCATGAAGAGGAATCTAATGAAGAACAAAAATCTAATGAAGAGCAAAACTCTGAAGAAGAGCAGTTGCTACCTTCTTCCCAAAATAAGTCTCCAGCACTTCCAGAAGCAATAAAAATCACACGATCTCCCCGTTGAATGATTAGGGCAAAATACCTAACAACTGTGCAGTTGTTTTTACACTGAGACTACAATTCGTAATTGTTTCTGAAAATCATTCTTTGTTTAATTCATTTTTTATGAGCGTATAGTATACTGCACTCAAATAATTGATCATGATTTATCTATTTGGGTGTTAACGTTTATGATGTCTTCACATAGAGTTGTTGAGCAGAAAGATTTAATTGATACAGAAAATTATAATAAGAAAATGAATCAAGAGCTTATTGCCTGGAATAGATTTTTCCAGGGTGAAAATTATTTTTATGGATCTCAGTCTAGTGATGGTCAGCGTATATCTTTATCAGAATTAGTCCATTATGCTGCGCAACAATTTAAGGGCACTGTTGAGGCTAACTATGACGCAGAGAGATTTTTAAATCATGTTGAAAACTTTATAGGTCTTCGAAATTTAAGATATGCTGGATCAAATTATTTTATTCGATACGTATTAGAATCTTATTCTGATTATTATAGTGGGCTGAGTGATGCGCCAAAATTAGTACCATTTCATGCTGTGTCATATCTAGATGAAGACAGTTCTTTAATGCGCTTAAGCAAACAAAAGATAGAATTTTTGGATGAAAGAAAATTGACTCCTGACAGCACACTGTTGGAAGGTATTTATAAAAAAATCTATCCCACTCTAACTCGAGATCAAAAAATCCAATGGAACAATGAAGTCGAGAGTACTTTACCTAAAACAGAAGAACGAAAAAAATTATTTGCAATCGCAGCAGAAAATAAACCTAAACTTTCGTTGTGGGAAAAAATAAAAGATAAAGCGCTATCGTTTAAAGAATTAAGTCGCTGGAAAAAAGCATTAATTATCGCAGGTGTTGTTGTAGGCGGATTTGCTATTGCTGTGGGCACTGGCGGAGTAGGCTTAGGTGTTGTTCTTACAAGTTGGATAGGATTAGGTGTTGCTGTGGGAGGCGGCGCTGTTATCGCTGGAACTGCAACTTTGGGTTTAATGACAACAGGTGATTCAAGAATTTATGATCCTATTGCTGAACCCATTATTTCAAATAAACAAAATGAAAATATCGAAAGAGCTTCAACGCATGCGATAAATTCACACTTAGGCATTCCAACAGGAAATGTTAATTACAGTGATGAGTTAAGCTCTACGCCAGTTGTAAATGGATTAGCGAATGATCTGACTGAGAAATTGATTGATAATTATGAGCAAGTTCCAGGTGCTACCGTTGCGAGTCCATCACCTAATTTTTAATGCGTAGAGAGTAAAAAAGGCATTATGCAAAAACATAATGCCTTTTTTACTTCTATGATAATCTTACACGTTAAATCTAAAATGCATTACATCGCCATCTTTCACGATATATTCTTTTCCTTCTAAGCGCCATTTTCCAGCTTCTTTTGCGCCAGCTTCACCTTTATATTTGATGAAGTCATCATAGGAAATAACTTCTGCACGTATAAATCCTTTTTCAAAATCTGTATGTATGACACCAGCAGCTTGAGGTGCAGTTGAACCTTTATGTATAGTCCATGCACGCACTTCTTTCACACCGGCAGTGAAATACGTTTCAAGACCCAGTAATTTATAGCCTGCATGTATTACTCGATCTAAACCTGGTTCTGTTAAATTTAAATCTGCAAGAAACTCAGCTTTTTCTTCATCACTTAATTCAGCAATTTCAGATTCTAAGGCTGCGCAAACTGAAACAACACTAGCACCTTCACTAGCCGCAATTTCTTTCACTTGATCGAGATAAGGATTATTTTCAAAACCATTTTCTGCCACATTCGCAATGTACAGAGTCGGTTTGATAGTGAGTAAGTGCAACGGGCTTAAACGCTCTTTATCTTCAGCAGATAGATGTAACGCGCGTATAGGTAATGCTTGATTGAGTTGTTCTTTTACGCGTTGGAATAGTGCGAGTTCGACAGCTGCTGCTTTGTCGCCGCTGCGAGCTTGCTTTTGAACTTTTAATAATCCGCGTTCTATGCTGTCTAAATCCGCAAGTGCTAATTCAGTGTTAATCACTTCTATATCGTGCTTAGGCGAAATCTTTCCAGCAACATGCACTACATCTGTATCTTCAAAACATCTGACTACATGTGCAATCGCATCGGTTTCACGTATGTTTGCTAAAAATTTATTTCCTAAACCTTCACCTTTAGATGCGCCTGCAACTAGTCCTGCAATATCAACAAATTCCATAGTCGTAGGAAGTACACGTTCAGGTTTAACGATTTCAGCTAACCTGTCTTGGCGTGGATCGGGTACTGGAACAACACCCGTGTTAGGTTCTATGGTGCAGAAAGGATAATTTGATGCATCCACACCCGCTTTGGTTAAGCAATTAAATAATGTTGATTTACCTACGTTAGGTAAACCGACGATTCCACATTTTATTCCCATAATTTTTTTAACTCGTAAGGTGTGAATAGAAAATTATTTTATTTTTCTTCTGTGCTATGTAATTGCATCATTGCTTTTTGAAATTGTCCTTTTGCTAATAAAGGTAAGACATCTAAGGCTTTTGTAATACCCGCATCAATTTGCTCGCGCTCTATTTTTTTTGGTGCTTTTAAAACATAATCGACTACATCTTTGCTGTTGCCAGGATGACCTACACCAATCCGTAAGCGATGAAATTGCTTAGTATTTAAGTGTGAAATAATATCGCGTAATCCATTGTGGCCACCCGCACCGCCATCAAACTTTAATCGAACAACACCCGTTGGCATGTCAATTTCATCATGCACAATTAAAATTTTTGAAGCCGGAATTTTAAAATAATTTGCAGTTGCTTGTACCGATGATCCACTGAGATTCATGTATGTAGAAGGGATAAGTAAATGACAGTCTTCGCCATTTATTTTTATAACGCCATGTGCGCCGCGATATTTTGCTTCGTGGCGCAGTGTGACATGAGCTGCGTTTGCTAATTCATTAACAAACCAGGCACCAGCATTGTGTCGGGTGTGTTCGTATTCTGAGCCGGGATTACTTAAGCCCACAATCAGAGTTATTCCATCACCCGATGACAATGTTGTATCTCCTAAAGATTATTCTTTATCAGCTGCTTCTTCAGTTGCTTCAGCAGTTGTTTCTTCAGTTGCTTCGCCTTCAGCAGCTTCTTCTACTGTTTCTTCAACTTCTATGCGAGGTTTGTGTATAGAAACAACAGGCAAGTCATGGCCTTCTTCGCCGTGGCTAAATGCAACTAACTCAACACCTTTAGGCAATTTCAAATGAGATAAATGTAGAGTCTCATTTAATGCTAAGTGAGATGTGTCGACTTCGATGAATTCAGGTAAGTCAGCGGGTAAGCATGATACTTGGACATCAGAAATAATATGAGAAATAACGCCGCCTTCTTTTAATCCAGGCGCGTCTTCATCACCTATGAAATGCAATGGAACATGCATCTGTAGTTTTTGATCAGCTCTAACACGTAAGAAATCGATGTGTTGTATGCGTGGCTTGGATGGATCACGTTGTATGCTTTTTAAAATAACTTTTTCGCCTTTGTTGGCTACTTTAAGTGTCAATATGTGTGAATAAAAAGCTTCATGAGAAAGAGCTGTAACAACTTTGTTATGATCTAAGCTAAGCAAAGTAGCAGCTTCACCTGCACCATAGACAACAGCTGGAACTTGATTCGTACGACGTAGGCGGCGGCTCGCACCTTTCCCCAGGTCTTCACGAATGGAAGCATCCAGTTCGAATTTAATTGCGGACATGTGTAACTCCAATATCAGATTATTTGCACCCACCCCTGCGACCAGGGTAGGAAGAGCGCGTATTGTACATGAAATCATAGCAGAAGCCAGTAATAATGCGGGCTGTGAGGGGTTTCAAGAGGTCTGATCAGGATAAAAAAAGCATTGACCAGGGTCCTTTATATGCTAAATTGACGGCCATTTAATGAGGGTCTGTGACGTATGAAAAGCGATCGACCAATAGAAGAAAAAGAAGACGGTAGCATCGAGCTACCCGCTGTGCTCCAGGGTTTCGATAGAATAGAGCTGTCTGATGGATATTGCTTTGATGTGCCTCATGAATTTCTTTGTCCTATCAGTTCTGACCTTATTGCCATACCTGCCACAGATTCTATAGGGCTGCACTTATATGAAGCTAGCCTATTAGCAAGTTGGCTAAGGATTAAAAGTGTTTCTCCTCTGACTAATGAGCCTATTCGTAAGCGTATTGTTATTAATCAAACTTTTTATGATCGTATGCGTTTATTTTTCCAAGAATTGCTTCAAAAAGATGCTGATATTCTCAATGATGGTAAACATGCCGCATCTTTGATGCTGATTAAGTTACATGCAAGAGGGATTCAGTCTGATGATAAGTGCATTCAGGATTTAACGCATTTTTGCCGTGAAAATAAGATTAAGATTAAAGTTCCGGCTGCTGTATCTTTTTTTAAAAAATCGAAAGTGAGGCCTGTTGAGCAGCTAGAGGGTGAGGCTCAGGCAGTTTTCGGGTTGCAAGATGTTCCTTTAATGCAAGAGCATATCGCCAGGTTTCCTGAGGATGAAGTTCAGGAGATTGCCCCTCCCGCACTCAGGGTGAGTATGTCACCGCCGTTATCAAATTATAACTGGGACAGATCCTCAGGGGATATTTTGCTAGGTAATACTGTTGGAATAATGACAGGGTGGATAGTAGCAAATAGATTTTCGTCTATGCTGGCAGCTTACATAACTTTGCCGACTCCCTTTTTGGTTATGTTGCCCTTTGATATACACTTTTTTAATTCCGCACGTCGCCCAGGCCCGTTGTTAGGTTTGGCGAGTGGCTTGGTTCTTGGTGCAAGTACTATTGCAATGACGTATGCATTACAAGGTTCGCAGGCAGTTTCGTGGGCGCCCCCAGTCATGAATGCGGTGCCAGCTATTTTAACCGCTGCATTACCTAGTCTTTGTCGTTCAGGTTCAGCTTTTCGGTCTAATATGCATGGCTTTTGGCAAAGACGCAGAGAGGCTCCTCAACCAGCGTTAGAGTCTGCGGCTGAAGAGCGCCTAGCAAGAATAGAATAAGAAAAATTAAAGAGTGTTTGGTTGTAGGTTGGGTTGGGTGGGGTTTTTTTCAACCCCCC
>JARLJN010000051.1 GCA_031291255.1 Gammaproteobacteria bacterium | reverse complement strand
TTACTTTTTTAATGGAAAATCCAGGCAAATTTAGGATATTATCCTTACGGGGCATCTTTAATCTCCTTTACTCATCTAATCAATAAGTAAGGTAATTCATTTTTGATTAAAGTGCCCCCTTATGTGGGGTAGAGCCAAAAAATTCCCCTTCGTGACTTTCTCGTGACCCCAACCATCAACTGTTCTCAGCAACACCAAAGTAGGCTTGCGCGACTCTTCACAAACTTTATTAGTAGCTTCCCATAAATTAAGAATTTCAGCAGCAGAGTAATGAGTCGTAATCCTTGCTGATTTATGACCCAACAAATCTTGCCTATCCTCAAAACTAACTCCCGCTGATCTCAACCTTCTACCAAATGTATGCTTTAAATCGTGTACTCTTACATTGATCCCCGCTTCTTTCTTCGCCTTTTTCCACGCACGATTATGAATGCGGCTCACACTATTGCCTTTGTAGGTAAAAACAAACTCGGGATTCTTACCTCGCTGTCTTTCTACTACAGAACGTGCAACATGGTTTAACACCACCAACCTATCTTCACCATTCTTGGTAAGCTCACCTGGAATAATAAAAATCGAACTTATTTCAGATATCGATACACCTACTTCCCACTGCCATCTCAGATTACATACCTCCTGATCACGACAGCCGGTGTTCACGGCAAATAAAGCCATCTCCCTTACATACTCTGGCAATGCAGAAAATACTCGCTCCTGCTCATCCCAATTTAATGGATATGGTTTACGACTATCCAATTGGTCTAACAATTTAATCTTAGGTGCTGAAGCTAGCCAAGTAAGTCCAAATTCATCCATCCATTCACTTGCAGCAAGGTTAAGAACTCGGCGTACAATCTGTAAACCACAATTGATGGTTCTATTTTTTACACCTTCCTTTCGTCTTGTTACAATGTACGGCTGTAAAGTTCCCATATGGACAGACTCTAAAAATAAATCACCTATATACGGCTCCATTATCTTTAGTCCTGCAGCATCGAGATGAATGCTCTTTTTATGCTGATTTTCTAGTAAATACTTTATTGCTGCGTCTCTAAATATCCGTTTAGGCCGTATTCCATAAACCTCAGCCTGACGAATTGCTTCCAACCGTCGAATTAGATATCTTTCTGCTTCCTCGAAGTTACCTGTACCAGTACTTTCGCAAATTCTGCGGCCGTTGACTCTTTTGTCGATTTGCCAAATGGCACCGATTTTTTGGAGTCCCGGTATGTGCTTTCTTCCCATAATTGTCTCCTATCATTTCTGGAGACTGGGCGACCATTGCGGTGCTTATAATGATCGACCCAGGCATCTAAATCAAGTCTGTCAAAACCAATTCCTCTTTTTCCTACAGGAATTTCAATAAGCAGTGGCCTGACTTCATCATTAAAACGGTTCTTATCCATACCTATGTAAGAAGGGGCATCCCTTAATCTAATGACTCGTAATTGCATATAAAACTACCTCAGTTGGTTGAACTAATAAAATTTTTCAGATAAACGGATTTCCTTAACGACAAGCCTTACAGATGGTAGGCTTAGCGAAACTTATGAAACCAGGGAACACAAAACAAATGTCTAAGATGTTAATCACTTTTGGTTTGATGCTAATACTACTTGGCTTTTTATGGCCTTTACTAAAAAAATTCGGTCTTGGTCATTTGCCAGGAGATATGTTGTTTAAACGTGGTGGATTTACTTTTTATTTTCCGATTACTACTTGTATTATTCTTAGCTTGGTATTTACACTTATTACATGGGTACTAAAGCGATAATAATAATTTCAGGTAGAAAAAAAAGCCCGCAGCAACACGGGCATCCATAATCAGAAATAACTAAAAACGTGAACTTTGTGATTCATCTCACGTGAGAAAAAATCATGTATTATTTTTCAAAGATGCTAACGTAGGGATACAATTCAAATGTTTCGTTCTATACCCCATAAAATACCTGAAGTTTCACATTCATCTACTCAAAAGTCACCAGCATCATTAGAAGAAGATAAGAAAGAAAATAAATCCAAATTTGACGCCCCTAACTTTACAGAAAAATATAGGCAATTCTCCTCTAATAATCTAAAGGCTGCATTATTAATTCATGGTGGATGCTTTACGCAAGGAGACGAAACCTGGAATAACGAGCAAGCACAATCAATTGCCGAAAATTGTAATCTCGATGTCTTTACGTTAAATTTTAGCAAGACCTCACTCTTTGCCAGTATTAAAGATATCAAAGACTTTTTTTTAGACTTATATAAATTCTATGATAGTCATGTTGGATTGATAGGTTGTTCTAGTGGTGGGTATTTAACTTTAAGGGTATTAGAAGAAGTTGACATGCCTCAGTTTGTCTTTTTAATTTGTCCAGTAATGGATCCAACAAAAAGAGAAGACATGCTGCTTGCAGCAGATAGAAACTCTAATAGCCTAAACATTCAGCAACAACAATTTACCTATTTTAAAAGCAAACCTTATCCGCAAGCTAATTCCACAAGATTGCCATTTCATATCATTGCAGCAAAAGATGATGAAAATGTACCATTAATCTTAATTTCTAACGAAGCAAAGCGCTATCCGCATGCAGCCTTACATATCATAGAAGGCAACCACAGTCACAGTTACAAAAGCACTAGCGAGGTTAATAAAATTATTCATGACGTTTTAAAAAAGCCCGCAGAAACACGGGCCCCCATAATCAGAAATAACTAAAAACGTGAACTTTATGATTTATCTCAAGTGAGAAAAAATCATTTATAAAAAAGTCTCTCGCCATTGCTTCATAATCTATATAATTTTGTAGATAGTCCGGAATCTCCCTACCATCCACTTCGTGAATCCAGTCATAAGCAAAATTTTCTTCGCTATCATGCTCACCGTGATAACACTCACCTAATAATTTACGCGCATCATTTATATCACCTCCGCTATGACCTAGCACCGCAGCACCTAATTCATCATGTTCCGCAATAAATTCAGCTAATTCATGAATAGTCTCTAAGCCGGTATATTCACTGATACTAATATCACCAAAACCTTCAAAATCGTGAATCGCAAATTCTTCTGCGTCGGGAACTGGACTTACTGCTAACATATTTTTAACTTCTCCATACAACGACTCAGTATCTTGATTTGCATCAATCCACTCACCGTGTAAATAACCGTTGTTATAAGCAGCTAAACACGCAACATAAATTCTAGGTTCTAAATGATTCATCAAATACTCTCCAATTAAATTGGCAGCCACATCGACTGCTAGTTTGATCGGACACATCCGCAGCGCGTTTGAAAGGGTCACGCAGTGACTTGCGCAGCCCTTTTAAACGTGACCGGGTGTGATACGATGAAACTTGCAGTCGATATGGCCACTCAACTCAAACGAAGCGAGCCTTTAGTTTGTTTAAATAAATTAAATAAATTTTATTTTCACTTTATCTTGCCTACATCTCCCAACCTTGCTGACGTAAAATGCTTCGCCTGTCTGTAACCTCTGTTTAATCATCTCAGGATGAATTATGTATTCCTTGTCTGATCTAACCGTCCCCATCCCAGCATCACCCTGCTTAACATTAATTTGAGCAGTCACATTAAACGAATCTTTTGTGCCAACCCACTTCGCTATCGATTCAGCACTTTCTTGGTCATTTAAACGATGGCAGATAAGGCTGTTCACACAATTTAATACCTGACTTTTAAACGTCACATCCACTTTATCCAAATCAGCCAATCCCTGCGTGCCAAAAATAGCATGAACACCTTTCCCTCTCCCCATGTTAACGAGATTTAATACTTGCTCACCAGCAAATACTGAGAACTCATCAAACACGGTAAATACAGATTGACTACCATCGGTACTTCTATCGATTACAGCTTTAAGATCATTAATCACAAGCTTGCCTAACACTTTTGAAAAGCTTGGAAAACGCAGCGCCGGTAAAGCAAAATAAACAACCGCACTCTGACGAATAGCCTCTGGTAAAGTAAACGTAGAATCATTTTTTTCAAAAAACTGACCTAATTCTGAATGTATTAAAATATTCAGGTGAGCCTGCAATCCAGTAATATCTTTTCGATCATAATGCTCAAGACTGTTAACCTTTTTCATTAAAACTGGATCTTCAATTTCCCTAGCCAATAAAAAAAGTTCTTTAAAATTCAAACAATCTACTACTTTCCTCAAATCAAAACTTTTCTTTGATTTGATTAGTGCTTCCAACGTTGTTTGCAAATAATCTTCAGCGATAGAACGATAATAATCGCTTGACCATTCATCCTTTAAACTAATAATTTTATCTTTTAATTCCGTATAGCCACCATCTGCTAATGGATCATAGGGAAGAAAATTCCCACAATTAAATCCAATAAAGCGTCGGTCGTTTTTTTCGGCGATATCTTTTATCCAAGCAATATTTTTCTCGTCAGGCTTACCATCAACAATAATTAGCGGATATCCCTGAGTAATTGCACGCTTATAAAATCGTCTTAATGTAATGGTTTTACCACTACCCGTTGTTCCCAGAACTAGCATTACCTGATTAACATCTCGATCAGGAACAACAGCATAGTTACCCGTATATTGAGACACACCTAAAACTGTTCCATCATATTGTTCCTCACGCAGATTTTTTAGGGCTAGATCCACGACTTTATGACTAACTTCCGGCAATACATTTGAATGTATCCCTTTTTGCAAATTGTGGACTGCTTTTTTATGAGTATCCTCAGGTATCAGATTAATGAGATCCAATATTCCAGCCATCAGTAATGGAACCCCTATTGCATAATTAAATTCATATTGAAAAAGAAATATAACTGCCTTGCTAACGCCTCCAATAACTAACATTTTCCAAAAAAGAAAATTCAAATGAAATCCATTATGGATAAATGCAGAAATATTCATATGAAAATAATCTGTTTCAACAAAAATTGCCACGACCGAAATAAGAGCACCTATAGTCAACGTTACCCAGCAGGGTAATTTATAATGCTTGGTCAGAACAAGATAAAAAATCAGCCCTATTATTGCTGCTATACTTTGCCATGCAAGAAAAAACCCTATTACTAAAATCTGCAAGCTTTCTCTTGGGTGAGTACTGATATAATCATTTATTTTATCGCTATTCATAACAAGAACTCCTCGAGACTTAAAACTTTAACAAATTGCATTCCGCTTGCAGAAGAAGTAACAGCCTTAATTACATGCTTAGAACAAAAGTACCAAACCTCTTTAATTGAAAAGTCAGAACCAAGCTCTCTTAGAATTTTTTCAATTCTATGCTTGCCCTTGACACTCATTTCTACTTCAATTGCAACACGCTTCTCATCAGGAAATAAAAGTATTCCATCGGAAATATGCCCTACCTTTCCAACACCATCATAAAACTTGTCTTGTTTAAGTCGTCTTTCACTAATCCAGAAAGCATCAGGGTATAGCTGACGTAATTTAATATAGACTTTAATGATTGAGATATTATGTTCATATTGACCAACAGTGATTCGATCAATGGGCGGCAAGTCGGTATATTCAGCGCCTTTTCGACTAGCCAGGTAAATACCATGTCGAGAGTTTAATATGTGTTTATGATGAACCAAACCAGCATCTACTAGCTTCTTCATTATTTCGTACATCCATGATCTCTTAAGAGCAAATCGCTTCCCAAGCTGATCCAACTCACAGAAACCAAACTCATTAATAAACTTAATAATCTCAATATCTCGCTCAGTTAACTGCATACCAACTTACCCCTATTTTTTTACCCTTTATTATTCTTTTTCTTTTGACCTTTCATTTTTCTTTTTTTTATTATTTCTATCATCATCCATCTCGTCTTTTTACTTACTATTTCTATTTCCACTCCTCCAACTCCTGACCAACCAATAATTCTATCGGTACGATTATATTGGTTGGTCAGGAGTTGGAGGAGTGGAAATTTCGTAGAAAAACTCAGTATTCATGCGGGTTGCGAGGTGATGAGTGACCGGATGAACCATCCGTAGGTTTGTCCGGTATTTTTTAATCAATTTTCCTGAGACTTGCTATCCAACATAATTAATTCATCAGCAATAACTTCCGTTGTTGATCGGTTTTCATTATTTATATCCTGCCATGCAGAGGTTTTCAGTTTTCCAGAAACGTAAATCCTGGCACCTTTTTTAAGATATTTATTTACAATTTCTGCTAACTTGTTAAAACAAACAATTTTGTGCCATTCCGTATTTTTGACCTTTTCTAAAGTCGATTTGTCTAACCACTCCTCACTTGTTGCAACAGAAAACTTAGACACCATTTTTCCGCCTGTCTCATTTAATTCAGGGTCGCTACCTACATGACCAATCAATTGGATACTATTCAATGATTTCATAAAAACCTCCGGTTATTTTTGTAAATGAAGCTGGTCAAAATAAATGTCAGAGACATACATAAACCTATTTTCACTGGAGCAACGCTTAAGCTGAACCACAATGTTAATAATCGATTTAATGTAATCTCTGATTTGTTGCTCTTTTGAAGTGGAGCCTGCTTGCTGCATCATGAACACTAGCTGAGTAATTGCTCCTTCTGGTGTGTCTGCATGTACCGTACTCAAGCTGCCAGGGTGACCACTGTTAGCAGCACGAAGGTAAGGCCATACTTCATCGCCTCTCAACTCAGACAGAAAAATTCGATCTGGCCGTAAACGCAAACAAGTTTTAAAAATTTTTAACGCTGTTACACGTTCATCTTCTTCATTAAAAAGTAAATGCGCGGCGTTTGGTTGATAAACCGCAACCTCACGTGTGTCTTCAACCGTAATGACTCTTTCATTTTCCGGTATCCATTTAAGGCAAGCATTGAGAAATGTCGTTTTCCCTGTGCCAGTCCCACCACTGATTAAAATGTTTTTTTTAAGTTGTATAGCTAATTTCAAAAATCCTAAAACATCTTTTTTGTCATACAACATTATTAGCTGATCATCATCAGTGGATTGTGATACTTTTGTAACTATTTCAGTGAACGCGCCTGCATCGCCATAATCTTCTAAGGACATATCACGCATTTGATGCCTACGGATAGAACACACTAATTTGTTATTTTCACAGGCTGGATTCATCACAAATTGAACACGCTCACCTGTTGGCAGTGAGCCTGACAATAAAGGTGAGGGAAAATCTTTATTATTGAATTCAGCAATGAGCGAGGCTAGAGACTCTAAAAAATCATATTCCAATTCATCCACGTTAAAACGCGTAAATTGACTATTTTTTTCAACATAAATTTCTTTAGGTTTATTAATGCAAATTTCCGTGACACCATTCATTTTGATAAACGGCATGAGTGGAGACAAATGCCGTTCTAGTGCTTTGATTGACATGAGTAAATTTTCTCTAAAAGATGTTTAATTTAGGCTTAGTTTGTTTAATGGCATTTTGAAAATTTAAGTCTTTTGCCACAAAGACCATAATGGGCTTGCCTTGGTAAGTTGTTAATGTCGGTGGAATCCGGCTGTCCTGTTGCAAGCTTTGTTCAGCTGACTGCGCAAAGCTATTTGCCATTGCCGTTCTATAGGCAGAAACAGAATTTTCTTGATCAGCAGCTGAAGCACCGGCATTGGCTGCACCTGTACCGATGATCGATAACAAAGAAGCCGTGCCAAAACGTTCCCAAAAGTGTCTATCGATTTCATCAGCACCCAATCCTGCAACGCCCAAACTATCCGTACCTGAAGACCCAAGCTGAAGTGAAACACCGCTAGGCGTGATCAGCCTCGTCCAGACTAAGAAGATTCGTGATTGACCTTGCAACATTCCACTTTTATACTGCCCCATTAAACGACTACCTCTGGGAATCAGAACTTGCGACCCATCTTCTGAATAACTGGACTCACTCACAGTTGCCCTCACATTCCCAGGCAAATCTGAGTTAGTCGCAGATTCCAAAATGGCATGAATTAAACTACCCTCTGCAATCACAGTATTCAGGGGCGCTATAGTCGTTGCAAGAGCTGTACCCTTAGACTGAGAGGCAACCTGGTTCAAGAATTGCGTATTGCGGTCGCTAGACTGAGTGCCTTGCTGTATGGGTGTAGGTGCATCAGTTATATCTTGCTTCGCATTATTCACTAACATCAAGGGTGCAGCCAAACGTTGTTGTAACTCATTTTGTTTTGCTTGAATCAGTGCAACTTGTTGTTGTATGAGTTCTGGATTTGCTTGAACATTTTGTGTAGCAGAAATATTTTCGGATTGCTTAGCTACAGATTGTGTTTTTAAAATATCTGTTTCACCACTTTGTTGAACCGTATAGGTTTCTTCAACTGGCTTAAGTATTTCATCTTTGGACTTATTAAGAAATAGTATTTTGAAACAGACCAGGATAATTAATCCTAATATAATCAAAACAACTGGCTTCTTTTCACGAAGTCTTTGCGCTACCTCAGGTAATCCATCTTCTTGTTGCTTTTGATTTTTCATCATCATCACCTTATATATTTTTCCAATCACCAATGGCAAAGTCGTTATAGATACTCGTCACAGACGAGCCATCACGAAATGTAAATTGCTTGGCAATACTATTAACAACCAAGTATTCACCTTGCATGTGATAATTCACTAAGGTTTCATTCTTATCTTTATCAACAATAAAAACCGAAGGGATATGACTCATGCCATCATTTTTAAATTTAAAATAAGTAAACTGGCCGTTATCAAACGCTTCAAGCGGCACTAAAGACCTATCTCCTGTAAAAGTGTATTTCCAGTTCAATTTTTCAGGGTCAAAATTTCCAACTGCATTAGAAATACCTGACGCATCATAGTTACCATCTGGATACGTAAACTGTAATTTATAAGTGGGCCTTATTTGAGAACTCAAAGATTCTAATTGAAAGTTATAACTGTTCAAATTCGTTAACACCGTCATATTTGTTTTGGATGATGCCACTGGCTTAATAAATAAATTATTATTCACAGGGACTGCTTGCCAAGCCAAGCTATCCCCTATAGACACACTTTGCACTGTCTCAGCAGGTGAAAAAGTAATTTGTGTTTGATAGCCATATCGACCTTGCAACACAACTACATTATTAGGGTCGTACATCACAACTTTCACATGATTATCCGCTGTAACATGTCGTGGAAAACTTTCTGCGAAACTCATTCCACTGTGCATTCCAATTAATGTAAACATGCTTGCCATAAATATATTTCTCATTTTTTATCCCCTACATGGTTTTATCTAAATTGACTTGACTGACTTGGTAATAAATTACTTTGAATCCTAACGGATCCCGATCTAACATTTTTTGCGTGGTTTCGCTCTGAGTAAATTCCCATTTAACAATCGCTTCTTTCTGAGTAATTTGTTCAGAGCTGGCTGCGCGGTCATGAAGAGTTTTTTCAAATTTCACATCAACCGTATTTTCATTTAATCGATTAATCGATATCACGCGGACAGTAATATATTTATCTTTGCCATATAATTTATAAGGTGAATCTGAGTTGCTGCTTTTAACTAATGATTCGTATTGCTTCTTCACATTATCAGCTGATTGTGCCCACACCATTTGATACGGTTGTTCAACATTATCAAAATCATAACTTTCGTATTGGATAACATAATGAATTAAAAAGTATCTCGACATCTCCCAATTTGATGAAAGTGTGGTTGACTCCAATGTACCGACTTTTGTAACCTCACCTGATGCGTGATCAAACGCATACAGGTAAGGCACTTTTTCTTTCAGTGGAAATAGCATTAAATTTAAAATCAACGATAACGTTAATAAAATTAACAACCCAACTAACACAAACAGACAACGCCTCAACCAAAGCGTGTGGCTTTGATGTATGTCGTAAGCCCAATCAGATGCGGATTGATAAAAGTTATCTTCTGTATTCTGCTTTTTTAACATCGTGATGAATCCTCAGTAATGACTGCTGACTATGTTGCAGATATCAAACTTAGTTTATGTAAAACTATTCCGTGGAAAACTTAGGTATGGATGATCGAGTCTTATTTCTTGAGATATTTTTTCTTGCAGAGTTTCCTGTTAGCTTATTGAAAGCAGGAGTAATACCCGACGTAGCTAAAGCTGTTTTTGCAATGCCAGTTGCTTTAGATAAACTTGCAAGCGTAATGCCACCACCTAGTGCACTACAAATATTTAATACTTGTGACAAAATCAAAGTCGTTGCTAAACTCAATCCTAAGAAAGGTGCTATTCCATAAAATTGCATATTTTCAGCTGGTTGGTTTATGTTGGGCAATGTCACATTAATCACTGACAACATCAAACATAAAATGGCTGATGTTATGATGGGAATTAAAGCCAATGTAATTAGCTTACGAAGCCAAGCAGCAAACATCCCTTTTGTCGAATCCCATAACACAAACAATATGAATATAGGTCCCAAAGCAAGCGACACTGCCATCATCATTTTTGCATAAATATAAAGTAGTAATGCAAAAACACACATCAACGATCCTATGATATATACAAGAATTCCATAGAAGAGAAAGGCCATTCCAGCAGCACTAAAGCTTAACTGACCAAAAAACCCCATGGACGCATCAACCACAGCCTTATATATCCCATCCAGTGCTTGCGTGAGCCCCTCTCCTGTTTGTTGGCCTGCTGAATTCACTAAAACTTTAGCGATATTTCCTGGCTCATTTGTAAATAACTTATAGACAAGCAGATTATACAAATTCCAATTCATTACCATGCCATACACAATCAACATTGTAATCATGTGACGCATGATTTGATGCATGCCAAAATGATGATTATGATTTAAGAATCGATACCCTATAAACATAACATAGACGGTAAGCAGCAGAGTAATAAGCCCAGAATTAGCTTGTATAAAATGTTGATAAGCATGATTAACAAAATTACCTATAACAGCATCAACTGTGTTGAGCGTGTCAGAAAAAAATGTACTTACGCTTATCATATTGATTACCACTGATTGATTTTAGTTTTTGATCCACAGAAGTGTGCATGTTGATCACATGGCGCTTTAAAAGAGCTAGTTGCACATGCTGTCATTATCAAACTGATTAAAACAATAAAACCCAATTTCAATTTCATACTTTTTCCTCATTGTTTTGTTAAAAATTTTGAATTTAAAAGAGCACTATTTAGATTGGCTTGTTCATAGACTGCATTTTGCTGATTAGATAAAGCAGATTGACGCAAAATTCCCAGATTAATTAAATTGGTCTCTACTTGAATACGATTATTGAGATCCACTGCAGATTTCAAATCTTTGGTTTTTTCAATCTGTTGCTGCAACATTTGTTGATAATTAATTTGATCTTGAATTTTGTCATACTCAAGTTGGCTTGCAGCACGCACAGCAAGAACAGTTTGTGATTGTATTGAATAATATTTCTGGCTATTAGTATCTGAAATCCCCTTACTGAATGTATTGCTATCAATAGGGAACTGGCTATTTATTGAATTTAATGTTTTTCCTAATGCACCAGTACCACTTCCATTTTTTGCCATTTGCATAATACCAGCCCAATCACTTGCTCCACTGCCATAGGATTGATAATCATGAGACTGATAAGCCCCCCATCCTGAATGACTAGTTAAACCACCGTTAACTTCCTTCATCAGTTTTTCTATGTCTTGCTGACTAGTCAGGATTTCACCTTGTTGTAAATTAATGCCATTCAAAAATCCATTACCTATAGTTGCCTCCCTTGTAATAGCGTCAATAATGTCCTGGTACCAATTTGCTTTTGCTTGCGTACTAAATGTTACTGCCAACATAATTGAAATAAATATTACCTTCTGCTTCATAGCAAAACCTCATCGTTTCAACAAAGCCCAACGTTCATAAAAAATTGGAAGCCACACCTTAGGATCATCACCCACTTCAGATCGAATTTTATCGAATATAATTAACGTCTCTTCACGTGCTGAGATAATCGCAATCAAGTCCTCCATGCCTGATAGATTCACACGGAGCACAACAGATTGTTTGTTCGTACTTCTCCCATGATTTAACAAAAAGTAATGTTGATCATCGGGTAAGGTCTTAACGAGAATATATTCATGCTCAGTTAATCCAAAAGCATCAACATATACTTCCTTATCTGCACTGGAGTTAGGAAAAAATATTTTACAAAATGCGGATTCGTTAATTGATTTGCTAATGGATGAATTAGCTGTATCGTTTGCGACTTGGGTGGCTAGGCCGAAAATATTATTTTTCTTTCGAGGTGTGCGTGACCAATCATTCATGAGCTCTTTAAAATAATCATCATTAAGAGCTAACCAACCTTCATCAAAAAAAAGTATGCCTCTATGACCCTCTATTGCTTTTTCAACCCGAAAGGTCAAATACATTAACGCAGGTGTTTTACAAACTGGATCAGATAAAATATGACTTAAATCAAAACCAAGCACATCAGCATTCAGATTTAGATTATCAATTTCATTATCGAACACCCAAGCATGGATTCCGCCACTGTGCCACTGATCAAAGCTAGCCCGTAGTGAGTCATTCTTTTTTGTGCCAAAGAATGAAGCTATATGACAAAACTGACGTTCACCTCTATGCAGCCTATACATGCCATCTATTGCGTTATCAATGATTTCATTATCACTTTCTGACAATGGATTTTGAGTCGTTAATATTTTTTTAAATAGTGATGATAAAAATTTACGATTCTCTGGTGAATCATCTAACTGACATGGATTAAAACCTGTTGCAATTCCTGGTTTAATAATTTCATAAACACCACCCATGGCTCTGACTAAAATTTCAAGACCACGATCTTTATCAAATATAATTCTTTTGCCGCCAAACTTCATGCTCTGAAGAATGAGAAATCCTACTAGTACTGTTTTACCGCTACCCATGGCACCGAAGATAAGAAAGTTCCCTACATCTTTATAATGAAAATTAAAGTAATAAGGACTGCCAGATAGCGTTTCAAAAATAGTGACCGCATCACCCCAATGGTTACCACTCATTTTTCCTGAAGAATAATTATGTAAGCTAGTGAATGCTGCCATATTTTTAGTGGATATATCAGCTGCACGCATGATGTAGCCAAAGTTACCTGGGAGTTGCGCCCAAAACCCACATTCACTGGCAACATCTTCACGCACACAAACAATGTCAATATCTGAAAATTTCGAAACAATTGTAGCTACATGCTGATTCAATTCTTCTTGTGACTCTGCGTAACATACAATCGTAAAATGATGCTTGCCATATCCAACATCACCGCTTGCTGTATCATCAAATGCATCATCAATTTGCTCTGTTTGGCGTATAGATTCATCTTTTGATTGCATCATATCTTTTTGTTGATCGCGCAATTTTGTTTTTGCGACTTGCCTATCATAAAAACGATACGATTGTGTAATAACATATTCGATTTTAAGTAAACTTAACTCATCTAGCATCCCAGCATATGTCACGGGTTGATAGGCTTTGATTGTTAATACAGCTGCAAATTGTCTGCTATTATCTGAGGAACGCATTTCTATCGTTCCAGATCGATGATTGAAGAACAGCCGTTTTCTAGGTAATGCACTAGCCGCATTTGAAATTTCAACTGGAACTGAAAACTTATCAAAATTAATCAGCTTAGAGATAAACTCTAATGGCTCAGAAAATGTAATATCATTTTTTTGGTAGGTACTTAATATTTTGGGATGATAATCCGATAAAGTATTTAATACTTTTTTTGTGATATCAT
The DNA here is from genome assembly GCA_031291255.1 of Gammaproteobacteria bacterium. GTDB lineage: Bacteria > Pseudomonadota > Gammaproteobacteria > DSM-16500 > DSM-16500 > UBA5158. The sequence goes on along the minus strand of JARLJN010000051.1, from coordinate 32,016 downwards.
TTAATTCTCTGTGCCTGGCGATCAGATATTGCTGTTTAGCCTCTTTATCCAAAGCATGATTAAACTGCTTTAAAAAATCGAAGCCTTTGCTAATTAAACCTTCTGACTGTTTAGTTATAATGGCGAGATAAATTTCTTTTTGAAACATTTCAGCGAGTTTAATCTTATGTTTATATTTATCATTCACTTCACTTGCATAAGAGTCAGCAAAATCACCGCCAGGATATTCAATTGCTTTTCGTCTGACTTCCCAAAAATACATTGCAAAACTAGACGAGAAATTCTTCAATAAATTATTTCGATTATTTTTATAATTATTCAGTATTTGATTATCTTTAGTAATAAAATCAATACCTGACAGTTTAATAATTTTGATTAACTTGCCGCTTTTATCCAGTAATGTATCGTCATCATAGTGCATTAATATATTGATATGCTTAGAGGCTTGCTCTTCTCTTTTTACTGTTTTAGGCATGTTTATCATAGTGATTTACCAAGGTTCATAGCTATTCGTCTTACCCCAGAAATTAAAATTTAAGACTGGAGTTGTTTTAAAAAATGATTTTATCCAGATGCTAAAGAAATCGGGTTCAGCTATAGAAAGCTTTGCAGTAACTAGATGTAAAATAAGAAATATGGGAATACCAAGGACGGTATGCGCATCAATACATATCAATGTGCATACCGCAATATTCGCAAAAAACAAGCGTATATTAATACCCATAAACATAGGCGATCTTGTCAATCCGACAGCTAAGTGATCGACTTCTACGAGGTGTTTTTCAGTCATGATTGATTGTCTAACTTAATGAACGAGAGAAGTAATGCCAGATACAATTGAACCTGCACCAAAGATGATAGAAACACCTATAATCGTGTAGCCTAATGCAGACCACTTCAAAACATGACCTAAACAGAGCAGCCCCATTACCATCACGGCTATCGTTGCAATGGCAACACCTGTAGAGCCATACATTGCGTTCGTGATGTAATGCAGCCCTTCACTCACTGGCGTGTCACCGGACGCAAAGGTTAAAGATGGAAACAATGACAAACATGACAGAGATAATAATTTTTTATTTATTGATTTAATTGTCTTTCTATAAAAATTTTGCATGATAAAACTCCTAACTAAACAGTTACTATTTTTTATTACAGGGGATAAGTTAACGAAATATAAAAGCAAAAAAGCCAGACTCGTTTCCAAGACTGGCTTTATAAATTGTAGATGAAAAAAAACCTGCTCTTTGGCAGGTTCTAGTTACAAAAATCACATCCTAGAGAATTTATACCGTAATCGTATTTACAGTGCAAGCATTATCGATCTATTTTCTTGTGACTGCACTTAAGCGCCCAGCTAACCACTGATGAGCCATATCAACATATTTCTTAAATTGCATATGTGATATCAAGACCTTCTTTGCTTTCATACGAAAGCCTCCATGCGTGAAATAATGATAGCGCAATGCTAAAGCCATTTTATCATTTTGTTGAGCCATCTCATTAACCCACTCTTCAATTTCTTCAGCATTTTCATTACACTCAGATTGTTTGGGAGCTGTACTTTTAATCAAAACTCCTTCCGTCATGAGCCTATACTCAATAGTACAGGGTGAATAACCAACCCCGTACCAATTTCCATGACTATACCATTCCGCCCATTCGTATAATCTTTCTTCTAAATATTTTTTAATCTCTTCATTCATAAAGTTAGCCCTCATAAACCATATTCAGTTAATGCTTTAAGTTCAATCTCTAATTCAAAAATCTGATCTGTGAGATTTTTCAGTGTGTCATTTCGAAATGCATCATATCGACCTATAGCATTAAAATTCACAAATCGCGGCTTGTCTTCAGCGCTTGGAACTCTCAAATGATGAATGGCATAAAAGTGCAATAATTTAATGTTTTTTTTATGAGCCTTTATGGACGATTTAATTTCTTCAATTCGCTGTTTTGTTTTTTCTGATTTATTTTGCATTTTGGATTCTACCCGTTCTAATTGAATAACTTTCTTCGCCAATCGCGTTGTTCCTCTAAAAAATGTTCGTGATTACTCTCAGCATCACGCAGCACTGATTCGCCTGCCTTGAGGTCATCTAGCGCCTGATAATGGCGCCTGCAATACCACAAGGCTTTTCCACGGTAGTGTGGTGTTATCGTCCCAGGTAATGGGCAGCGCCTGCCTGTATGCATATACGCGCAACGGTAATCAATAGTTGTTAATACTTCCTTCCTAACCTTTAGCCAACCACACGAACAACGATTAGCTTTTGCAGAAAGCGTATTTCCACACTCTGGGCAGCTAGTCGAGCTCATATGATTCCTCCTCATCTTTAGGCACAACCAATTCACCCATGTATTGTTCAAATTTAATTGCATTGAAAAGTGTAGCTGGACGCAAGTACTCAGACATTTTTAGATCGCCGTGCCATTCACGCGTTTTTTTAGCAATGACTTGTCGGCAGTTCAGCACTGTGGCACCTGATTTAATTCTAGCGATGATAAGTTTAATATTTTCTTCTACAGGTCGATAAGCTCTACCTGTTTTTTCATTCAAGAATTCTAAAACTTCTAGGGCTTGTGATTTTAGAGATTGATTAGTCGTAGATAAATTATTATGAAAAGTAACAACGTCGGGTTTACCCGACATAAATATCTTTTTATTATCCTGTTCCTGATCCTGATTCTGTTCCTTATCTGCAATACATTCCTCAGAAAGGGTTACAATAGTTTTTTGCAGGGTATACAAACGGTCAAGAAACCCTTTCTCCAGATATTTACCATGGGTTAATAAACCGTTTATTAAGGGTTTAAATACAATTGATTTTGTTGGAACAATGTCAAATAGCTTTTGGATGCCAATTCCTTGACGTGGATTTTGTATGGGATTCCATTTTAAAAAATGATGAATGGCTACCCATGAAGAATCATAATCACGTGTTAAAAAATCTATTTCTGATAGTTTGTTAAAAGAGTTTTTTGCATTCTTAATTTCCCAGTTTAAGTCTTCAGTGATATAGCCATCAGGCAAACGAAAACAGCCCAGCATATTACTATGAGGGCCTGTTAATAGGTAAATTGCTAACAATTTTGATTGATCTGATAACAGCTGAATATCACTGTTTTCCCAAAAAGATATTTGTATAGAGCCGTAAATTCGCATTCGTATTCCTTTTTCCAAAAAATGGATGTTGATATACTGCATCGATAAAAAAATTGAGTTATCGATGCACAATTAAAAACATGGAATTAAACAAATGGTAATTTAGCTCGGGCTAAAATCCTGACTCACTAACGAGTCATTTATAGGACGTAATTTTTTTATGCGATTTTCAAAAAGTTTTAATCTTTTGAGTAAAGCGGATATGTTTTTTTCTGTAGAAGGTGATGTTATTAATCGGTTTGCATATATTTCTAATCTATCAACGAGCATACTCAGTGGAGCATCAATACCAATGCTAACCACTCCAGCTTCATTTCGTAATACTTTAACAATAATTTCAGCATTTCTACCAATCGTAATTGATTGGCCACACATACGATTTAATATCAACATAATAATCATTCTCTTTAATTTTTAACTTTAGTCCTCCTATTGAGTTACACTCAATTATCCTAAAAAAACAAATTCGCATACTGCAGAATCTAAGTCAACTTATTTACATGTTAAATATCCTCCCTCTTTTTTTATAACTTACCTAACCGTTTCATTAATTTACTTCTAGTTCTAATTTAGTTTTTATATTAAATATGGGCTCCTTTTCACTTCTCAATAATTTCATCGCTATAAGAATTGCTACAAAGCCAACAACACCTATAAAAAATGCGGCCATCATCGGTAACATACTTCGCATGATTAATACGGTTAAGGCCATTCCAATGCCGACAAAAAACTCTTTAATAAGCAAACCACCATCTTGCCTAGAAAAGACATCCAGATAGCTAACCGCACATTCAATGAGAGTCAAAATGAAAACCCAAAGCATTGCTCCGCTCATAGTTTGGCAATGAAATACTCCAGGTATCGCAATTACCAACATACTTGCCATTAACGCACACAAGGCTTGATTTAAATTAAGCTTTGCCATCACAAACATTACTGGTTTTTGCAAAAAAACCACTACCATACAATTTAATGCTATTGCCCAGCCATACCAATTAGGCAAATTTCCATAATAATGAATTAAATACTGTGGCAAAATAGATGTAATGCTTACTATTTTCACGCCAGTAACAACACCGACTATGCCCCACGAAACCCCATGAAAATTATTTAGTTGTGAAAGTGAAAAGTTTGTTTTTTGATTATGATCTACAATAGCGTCAATATCTGACCCTCGTTCTGATAAGAAAATACAAAAAAGCGTGACAACTAACATACCCAAACCTAGCCATAAGAAATAAAGACCACCACTTGGAAAAGCGATTACAAGACCAGATAAAACGCCACCTATATTCATAGCAATTCTATTATTTGCCGTTCCATCAGGTGTTTTTGCAGCATAATATTTAAGAACATAACCACCCACAGCCATACCCGCTGAAAATAAAATAGTCCCTAATAAGTATTGGTCAGCAAACCATAATCCCATACCAATCGCACTTACTAAAAAAGAATAAAATGTTACCCACTTCTTTGTAATCATTAAAAATAACGGAGCAAGCAAAATGAAGCTCCTATAACCAAAAACTAAAACTGTATTATTCGTTGTATCTAGCCATGTATTTGCTTTTGCCAGAATTAGACAAAAACAACAAGCTGATAATAAACGCACAAAGTAAATGCTAAATTGCTTCATGTACCTGAAACCTCATTAATTAGCTCTTACTTCGTATAAATTAAAATGATTAAGACTTAAATAATCACGCATTAGCTCATCTGGATTTTCATTTGAAAACAAAATTGCTGCTGCAATATCACGAACCTTTTCTGCTGCTGTTAATTCATCACCTAATTTAACATTGTGTGTAACTTCAAATAAACTGCTAATAACTGGTTCATTAAATTTCGAAACTTGACCTTTTAATTTTGGATATATTACAAATGCACTATAAGGCCCGTAGTTAATGTTAGGTACGTAATCATCATCAATCTGCAGTAATATATGCGCCTCCATTATTGAAACACCCAAATGTTTCAAATATGTTCTTGGCACCATAGATGCAGGTGGTCTTGCCGCAACCTCTACAAAAACCAATTCACCATCATTCTTTTTAATGACTTCAAGATGAGTAATTGCATTTGTTGGCATTACCATAGCTCTCAAGGCATTTTCATTAAATTCTTTAATCCGTATAAAATCTTCAGAGTCAGCAGGTAATGTAATACTGCCGACTGGTTTACCTAAAGTAAAATCGAAACAAGGATTTAAACACATTGATACTTGGGTATAAAAAATTTCATTGTTTTTAATAAATGCATCACAATGGAAGAGTGTGCCTTCAATATATTCATCAATTTCAAATGATTTTTCTGAATCTTTACCAGAACACCATTCTATTAACTCTTCATGGTTTTTAATCAAAGCTGTTCCGATGCTACCAGCTTGATTAATTGGTTTTGCAAACATTGGAAACGGAATTTCTTTACTTAAATTTTCTAAATACTTAACAGGATTTATCCCAAACTCAGCATCATCAAATTTAACGTATTTTGGGCATCTTACATCCGATTTCGACAATGATTTCTTCATGGTGATTTTGTTAGCGTATCTCTCTAAATCATCATGATCTAAATTAAAGTACACCCTTAATTTACCACAAATATCCATAGCTTGTTCTGAGCTTGTTACAATATCAAAATCTACAGATTTATTATTTGTTATAGCGCCAACTATGCCAATTAAATCTAGCAGTTCAAAATTATTTGATACATTAATACTTTCAAAAAAGTCATGCTGATCTCTATGTTTTAATTGTTCAACACAAATCTCTGTTGATATTAAATGGAGCTCATACTTTTCAGGATTTGCTATTTTAGAAATATCTAAAGTAAAAACAGGATGGTTTTGTAACAAAATAATTTTTTTCATTGGCATACTCTTAATTTAATAAAAACATTTATTTAACAAAATAATTACTCAGATTTTACGTTATCATATTTATGCTGAACAAAACCTAACATAAACAAAAAACCATCTGAAGTAATTGGTATTTTACGTTTAGAAAAATCATTTAAATAATCTTGGCTAAAAGGTAAATTTCCCGTTTCAGCCCATTGTAAGTAACCCCTAGAATCAATAACACTTCGAGTTAAATTTTTATTATTTTGATGCAAGCAATATGGGACATCTAAATAACCTTTTTTAAATGCTATTTGTAATCCCTTATTTAATGAACAATGCAAATCCAGAACACTTTCTACAAGAAACCTCGCCTGATGATAAATTATTTCTTGCTCTTCAAGATCAATTGCCAAATTGTTATTGTTTTCTAAATTTTTTGAAGCAGAATATGCTAACTCTAATGACTTAACATTTTCCTCAATCGTTGGAATCCGAAAAGCTTCGGCAGGAGTCTTGACAATTAAACGTTGTGCATTTCCAATTTTAGCGATTTGAGCGCTCGTTTTAATAATTTCACTTGCACCAGCTATTGTCTTGGGAAAAACACCCATATAGGTATATACAACGATGTGCCAATCGATATCAGATAAATATTCATTTGCTAATACATGCAGTGCAGCTAATGCAGACAAATCTTGCTCTGCACTTGGCCCTTGTGCGTAGCTTAATGAAACACTTACTAGACCATGCCTTTTAAAAAAGATGCCTTCTAATATTCCAAGAGCAAGCAATAATGAAGGGGGGCATAATTGTCCAAGCATACAACCAGCAAAGCTTTCTAAGTGATTAATAATGCCCTTCTCTCTTGAACTAGCAAGTAATTCACAACAAGTAGCCCAAGCAGAAATAGCATTTTCAATTGGTAAGCGACTATAGGGTAAGCAATATGAAATTGGACCACCTTCAGTTGCATTAATTCCTGCAGCCAAGAGAACCTTAATAATTTCTACAGGTAATGCTGTGCCATGCCTAACTTGTACTGCAAATTTATCGGCAACGATGCCATCCAACAATTCACGTGTAGCTATTGCTCCATGAGTCACTATAGGAAATCCATTGATTTCTTGATGACTGTCTAATGCAATTTTTGGAGAAATAAAATCATTAACACGCGTATAACTATCTAGCGTTAAAGTACCAATAGTTGGTGCATTGCAATTTGCAACAGCTAATAATCCTTGCTTCATTTTATCAAGCGTGCCAAAACCCATGCGTGGCTGGACAACAAGCTTATTAGCCCGCTTCATTTCATTAATATAATCAGAAAAATTATAAATCATCTTAGTATCTCTTTGAGCATATCTTACAACGCTATTTTCTGATTATTATTTTTAGTATCTTCATTCATTAAACTTATAAACTCAGGTATTTCTTTTTCTGAGAATACAGCATCAAATCCTGCCCTTAATAATTTTTCAGCATAATCTTTACTATCGCACCCTTGAGTACCCAACTTTCCACCTATCACGACTCTAATACCTTTTAACATGGGATATTTTTTCATTGCTAAAATCATTTTCATTCCATCCAAATGTCCGTGCCCATTTACCGAACTAATGACTAAATTGTTAGGTCTACTTTCATGACATTTCTTGATTAACACATCAATTGGAACACATGTACCTACATTTATTACTTCGTGACCTAATTCTTCTAACAACAATTGTAAGTAAACTAAATTCCAGCTATGTGAGTCAGAAGGTAATGTTGACAATACTGTTCTTTGTTTCATTGTCATTACCTCGTCGACATTCTTGATAAACATTCAAAATTGTTATTAATTGCTGTAAATAATCCCCAAGATTCGGAGTAATTCATCGGAAATCCAGGACATCCATTTTTTTCATCTAACTGTCTCTCTGAAATATAGTTATACCATCGTCTTGTTGAAGGGCGACGATGATGGAAGTCATGACAAGGCGTATCACCAACCATAACAAACACTCTTGAAAACAGATGAATAAAAATCATTTTTAATATCCAGCATGACCAAGCAACTACCTTCTTTTTATATGAACCACTACTGTTTGGTACTTTTTCGCCAAGAAAAACTGCTGATGTTGACAAGCATATAAATTCTTTTCCTCGAGAATTCATAATTTCTTGATTAGGCCATTTATGCTCTACAATCAAACGCAATGTTGTACTAATTTGATTAAGAATAAACAAGGGTAGTAACCAGGCAACTACAAAGTAATTCCATAAATTGAAATGTGATATTGTGTAAATAAGTACAGCCCAATATCCAATCGCGATAACATTATGAATTGTTGAATGTGAAAAAAAGCAAACGGTGATCCTACTAAAAATTCCACGCAGATGGCTAAATGGTGAAATAAGACTTAAATATAAAACTATCCAAAGCCGACTTCTTTTCATGCCCGGCGCAAAACCAATAAAATTAAATAAAAATTGAATAGTATCATCTTCAAATGTTAATAATTTTTTTGAACTGTGATGCGCTAAATGTTCTTTCTTATAACTCAAATAGTTTTTTAACATCATCACAATAGAAATAAACTCACCAAACAGATAGTTTTTATATGTCTTATTAAAAACGAGCCCATGAACACAATTATGAAAAAGAACTACTTGAAGCTTTCTTAATCCTGATGTAGTAACAATCAAAGACAAAGGCAAAAATAATAAAAAATATCCTGCTTGTTTCAGCATAAATATAGATGCTATCAAACCAATGGCGATAGATAGGAAGGTGGTTATAATTTGATAATTTCGACCTCGGTGCTTATATGCTTCATTACTTGCTGATTTAGCCGTAAGCCATGTTAAAAAAGGTTGAAATATAGCTGGCAATACCAGCATTGAATCTCTTACATTAACCTCATTAACATTATCTACCCTACCCAAAAAACTATTATCATTAACAATCTTACTTTGTGATTGGTCTGATTTATCTACTTTGATGTTATTCATACTTGTCCTATATACATTGCTAAATGAAGCTAGCAGGTTACTATTCAATCGAAACTAGGTTATCTGGCTTTATCTATCCGCATTGTTTTTACTAATATTTTTATTATTTATTGCTTAAATATGCTATAGTCTTGCGCCGGTGCTTGAGCTAATACATAATTTATTTCCAGGCATTTTTAACATGATTCATATTAAATATCAAGTTATGTTATAATGATTTAATAATATATTTGTTAATAAACTATTTTTAATTGCATATAAAATGACAACTGATACCAATACAGACAAACTAGATATAGCAGAGGAACCCAAGGACTCACCTGAGGCAAGAGCCTCCAGACTTCGTCGTCTCAGAAACCTTGCAAATTTATCAAGAAAGGAAATGTGCACTCTATCTGACATCAAGCCGGACACTTTAATTGGGTGGGAAGTTGCGAGACATGGTGGACTAACCGAGAATGGAGCAAAGAAAGTTATAGATTGTGTTACAAAGGAAGGGGTTCAGTGCACCTTAAATTGGCTTCTTTATGACATAGGCGCGGGGCCCTCAGTTTTAGCCAATTATGACGAAGTTAAAACTAACTTACAGACATACACTCAGGAACCAACTACACCCTCCAATAATAATGAAGAAAAATTAATTATTGAGGAGCTATTATTTTTCCATAGCCTACACCATGGGTCGATTGATTATTTAGTAGAAGATGATGCAATGTCTCCTCTATACTTACCCAATGATTATGTGGCAGGCATTAAGCAATATAAAAAAAACATATCTAAATTAATAGGCTATGACTGCATTGTCCAAATGGCAGATGGGAAAATTTTACTTAGATGCTTGCGAGAAAGCTCAAACAAAAATAAATACACCCTTTTATGTACGAACACAAAAACCAACTCTTCTATCCCTATACTACATGACGTTGAACTTGTATGTGCAGCTCCTGTAATATGGATACGCAGAAAAAATCCTAAAATCTAATTCAATTAGATATAATTCCACATTTTTTATCCATGAAATCTTTATGAGATAAAATCTTTTCTTGTTCTAAATGAACATGTAAATCATTACTAAATATCGCGCAATATAACCCAGGTTTATTTTCAAGTTCTTTAGCGGGATGCAAATACGAACCCCATTTAGAAACGGAAACTTTTTGATCTTTCTCTGTGAAGAAAAATGGAATTTTTTGTCTCTTGGCTAAAGCCTGAATCACATCATCAGGAGCTTCATTATCAACAGCAATATTATAATAACTCTCTATTTCCTTATCCGATTTAATGATCATCCATGTATAATTACCATAAAAATCAACAAACAAAAAACTTCCTGAATCATCAATCAAGTAGTATTCAGAAAAATTATTTTCTAAAAAATAATTAGCTACATATTGCCAAAAAGCTGGCTCTTCTACAGAAGGAAAACTCTTAGGCATAGAATGAATTAAAGGCGCTGTTACTTCTTCAAAATAAGCATATTGAGCCTTGCGTATAGAAGAGTTCAATTGATCAGCCATTTGTGGATTGTCTTTGATAATAAAGTAATCTATCAAGCCTGAATTAAATAACTCAACGGCCACATTATAATCCGCCGCGCCTGTTAGCATAATCTTTTTGATAGGATTATCTTTTAATAACTTACATAATTCTGCACCATTTAATCCTGGCATTGAATAATCAACTACTAATGTAGAAATGTAGGAAAATCGATGAGAATTATAAATTTCCTCATACAAACGTTCAATGTTTGTCTTCATCACCCAACTAGCAGGAAGATCTGTATTTTCAGCATCCCAATGAGATACTAACTTGTTAATTAAACTTCCAACCGACGATTTACCTTCTAACAAATCAACCACATGACGAGATTTATCACATGATATTAACGGAATTTTACTATCAATCTCAAAACCAATATTCGATAAAAAAGCAGGATCGTCATCGACGAACAATGTAGTCGTTGGAAAATAAAATAATACGGGTTTTATAATATCCATTAAATATCTCTAATTATTTAGTATTGCTATGATTTATAGGAAACATAATATCGAATTCAATAAACGAATATTCTTCAGATCGACAATTTATATCGCCATTTAAAGCTAACATTAGTTGCTTACAGAAAAAAAGCCCCATGCCCAAATCATGCTGATGTAAACGATTAAATTGCGTGAAAATCATCTCCAACTCAAGCAAATCTAATGATTTTGAAGTATCTGTAATATAAAGATGATTTTTTTCAGCCTTACATTCGGTACGAACTAAAATTTCACCTTTTCCTATATCTTGTATGTTGTAAATAGCATTTCGGAAAATATTAACTAACATATTCACAATCAGTTCTTTATTACCTTCGAATAAAAAGTCATGCTCCATTTTAATAGCGTTAGATAAAAAATATTTCTGCTCATCCGATCTGTAAGGATATTGATCTACCGCTAGTCGCAGACACTCAAGTATCGAACATTTTTGTAAAATTAACTTTTCACTGTCCACTCTAGTCATATTCATGGAAAATATACTAACATAAGCACTTGCGCAATGCGCTGCTCGCTCAGCTAACTCCAGTGCGCTTGCTAACATGTTAATATGCCTTGCTTGAATATCAGGAACATCTAACTGATGTTTAACAGCTTCTTGATAGGCTATTACCAGAGAAGGCATGTAATCCTTTACTCCTCTAATTCCTGACTTAACCGCAACAAGAGAAGTTTTTAGTTCATGAGCAAGATTATTAGCTATTAGCTCCAAATAATCACTTTGAATCTGATCAGGGTAATTTGTCATTTAATTTCATACTCAATTTTCTATATTATCTATTCATTAAGTTAAAGTATAAGTTATGATACTTCCCAGGGTGGAACTTTTCCAACGACTCCAGAAAGCCACGGATACAAATCAACCTGAAAGATATCCCTTCCTGTTGCTAAATAAATATTCTTGAATCCCTGGTTATGTATGATTTTTGAAATTTCTTCACCTTTTATGCCATTACCCAATTTTGAGTCTATATAAATAACAATATCCCTAGGAGCCGACTCACAAACTAGCAAGAAATCTTTTACTTTTGCAAAAACTTCAAGTTTTTTTCCATGTAATTTTGCCGACAACTCCCACATTGTGCGCACAAGCGGATCATCATCTATTAAGATTACTTCGTTATTAAAATAATTTTTTTCTATCACTTGAATTGGAACGTGAGCAGATATCAACTTAGGAAGTAAACGAATATCGAGATTGACACATCTTTCAGTTATGTAATTTTCATCATAATGACTAGTAACAAGTATCGCATTTTTATGCAATCCCAACTCTTCAATTAAATTAATACCCGTCTCAATCTCTCCAACAAGCTCATAATCCATTAAGAAAATATATTTATTTAAATCATCCTCTAAGTTTCCAACAAAATCTCTCAGCTGATCACAGGCAGAGAAATGGTAAATTTCTATAGAGTTATTTTCAAAACCTACCTTACTAAAGCGTTGGGACCAAACCTGGTGGATTGATGCATCATCATCAAATACAACAATTTTATACCCTTCAGGAACTTTGATTGCATCAGCAAACCAAGACGGGGGATTAGCAAGAGGTAAATAAATATTAACTACAGTACCCTGATGAAGCTCAGAATTAACTTCAATTTTTCCACCCATGGATACTAAAGTTGTGTAAGCATGTTGAAGACCAAGTCCATATCCATCTTTTTTTCCAAAACTTACATCCGAAGAAAATAACTTTTCTACGACTTCTTTAGGGATTCCACAACCATTATCTGAAATTTCAATTATGCCATAATGACTATTTTTTCTTAATGAAACAGTTACAAAGCCACTCTCATGAGTAGCTTCAACAGAATTATTTATAATATTTGATATCATTCGCTTAAATTCAATTGGATTTACCTTAGAAAAAATCATATGTGCCCCATCTTCAATATTCAAATCAAATTGAATCGAGAGACCACCATATTCAGCACGCTTTTCAGATAGCAGCGTATCTAGCATACTAAAGATTAATGAGACTTTTTCTGTTGAAATCGACATATTAGAAACTTTTTCGATGTCGCCTTTCCTGCGCTGAATTAAAAGATTATTGGCTATATCATTAATACGCTGCGTTGCATTTCTTACAATCAAACGCTGCTCCTCTGGTATAGAAGAAATAGCAGCTGTAGCAACATCTAAAGCCGCAAGAGGAGACCTAATATCATGAGCAACCTGTACTGCCATTTTCCCAATCGCTGCATCATGTGAGTCCTTTTTGATTTTCTCTATCAGCTGAATAATCTTACACTTAATTTCTTCAACTTCTGTAAATTTTTTTAAACTTTCATTTTTAAAGTATGATTCAGGATTTTTTAAAAGCGACAAGATATCAACTATAGGATTTAACAACATTTCTTTAGGGATTTTCTTCGCTAATGGAAATAGCAAAATAAGTAAAAAAACAAAAAAGGATAAAAGGAGAAGTCCTCTTATTAACAATTCAGAAAGAAATACTTTATCCTTACTAAATGAACCAACCACATGTATATCACCAAATTCTCGCCCATCTAAAGATCTTATATTATGACGATACTCCCAATTAAACGGGAATTTTAATTCGATTTCTTTTGAAGTTGTACCGGTATGATTAGGTATCCATTCTAATGTAAAAAAATGCGATTGATTAATTTCCTTTATTTTAATATCTATACTTTGCTCACTTCCTATTAATACTTGGCTAATAATAAACTCTTCCAACTCAACGCAAATCGAGTCCAACTCATTATCCATAAGATTTAAATTATTCGTAATATCACGGAAAGTTAAGAATAAAAGAGTTAACGCCGATAGCAGTAGGCAGCCCAATATTCTAATACCGATTTTATATCGTATCTGAGATACAAGAGAGTATTTTTTATTATTTTTCATAATATCACTTTATTTTTATGTGGTTACAACAATTACAAAGGTAACTTGATCGTATCAATCAAAACATCACCCGTACTATCGGTTTTATAAAATTTATATTCACTCTGTCTAAACCAATTTTTATCATTTTTCAGAGCATGCATGTAACTATTTAAAATTTCTGTTTTTATATCGGAGACCATTGGCTCAGGATATTTATTCAACGCAGAAACAATTGAACCTATTGTTGCATAAGCAAGCATGCTAACAGCGTCTTCTGGCATTCCATGATGTAGCTTCTTGAAATTTTTTAAAAATTCTTCTTTAAGCTTGTAATCTGAATCTAATGACCATGAAGTAACACGTATACCGTAATAAGGATAATTTGCTTTTAATTTTCCGACTTCTGAATTTCTCCAACTTCCCCAATCATCCGCGCCCAAAAAAAACATAGGGCGTGCTAAATAATTAGTGATTCGCACCATTAAAATAGTTGATGCATAGGATGTATTAGGTAAAAAAATTACATCATCTTTTTTATATCCATTAAGAGTTTTTTCTATATCTAGCTCTTTAACCGATTTTTGAAGAAAAAAATTCTCATTGAAGTTATTTTTTGGATAATTGTTATGATAGATACTACTGAGCTCATGACTAATATCGACACAATTTTTACAATCTGCTTCCACGATACTTATCAATCCATTCGTAGGATGATTTTTTTTAAGAAAAATTGATATTGCTTGAGCCATGTATTTATCTGGTAATGATAAACTATAATAATTTTTCGGCATGTATTCCACGGCTGAAGAACTAGCATAAGGAGATATAACCAGTATATTTTTGAAGCTATTTCGAATAGTCAAAAACATGTTTGAATTTCGTGGGCCAATAATCACATCTGGTTGCCATGAGTTTACATCTGGAACAATTTTTAGTATTGCCAATGCGTCTCTGGAATACCGAAATATCTTATACTCAATTTTAATTTTTTTTTCTTTCGCTGCAAAAACTGCAGCTTCAATTCCAGCCAAATAATATTTATCGTATTGATTTGTTATATTTGGTTGGAAATTAAAATTATCTAATATGGCTATACGAATTAACTTCTCATTTCCTGAAGGAAAGCAAATTGAAGTGTAAAAACATAGTGCTAAAATAATAAATAATTTTTTTTTAAACTTTCCAATTAATTGCATAACCCCTCACTCTTCAATTAGCTTAGCTCTGCATTGCAGCAATATTTCTTTTATAGCAACAGAAGGTGAAAGACTTAAAATATAATCTACTGATTTAACAATATCATTCGTCTGAATCATTTCATGTTTAGCCATATCAACATCTGATGTCATATCAGTTGCAACTAAATTTGGGCATATAGCTGTAACATAGATTCCATATTCTGCTAGCTCTTTATATATTGCTTCATTTAAGCCTATTATTCCGAATTTAGACGCAGCATAACCACCTAATTGCTTTCTTGCTATCTTCCCTGATCGTGATGCGATATTTATAATCCTTCCACTTTTTTTCTCTTTCATATAGGGCACAACTGTTTGAATACAATTAAATGCGCCAATTAAATTAGTATTAATCATTTTTATAAATTCATCATAAGATAGTTCACTAGAACCTCTTTTAACGTATCCTGCACTATTACAAAGAATATCAATTTGACCCTGCTCTTTAGCAAAATCATTAACAACACTTTTTACTTTTTCATAATCAGAAACATCAATTGCAGCTATAGATGGCTGAAAAGCCATGCCAGGAAATTTTGCAACAATCTCATCTGCACTAACTTGCAAATTTTCAAGTTTTCTCGCAATAAGAAGCAACTTGTACCCTTTACTTGCTAAATATGTTGCGATTGCATAACCAATACCTCGGCTTGCACCTGTGACAACAGCTACCAATTTTTTGTTATCATTCATTATGTAAAGCACCTTGTTATCTATTTTGTTAAGCCAGATATATTTTTTATTAACTGAAATTTTGTTTGCATAGATGTGTGTTTAAAAGAGATTACCTATAGGTATAAAATCTTATTACGAGAAAATTGTTATTAATTTGAAATTAAGACAGCTAACTACGTAAAGGCATCATCCTTAATGGACAAAATTATTACAAACAATGCCTATAAAGTCAACCTATTGATGATATGAGGTTAATTATTATTCAATTTACGATAGGATAAAAATGTTTCATTAGCACAACAATCAACTCCCATAGCACTCACCTCCTGTTAACTTCTCAAAAGTGAGCACCATGACTCATGATTACATAAAATTATTACCTTTATTAACTAATCTTTAAAACAATCTTACCAATTGTCTTACGACCCTCTAAAACTCTCTGTGCTTCAGCTGCTTGCTCTAGAGTAAAAACATGATCAATTCTTAATTTTAGCCAACCTTCACGCACTCCGGCAAAAATATCGCTTGCTCGCTGAAGAATTTCTTCTCTAGAAGCTATGTGGTTTACAAGACTTCCACTGCAAATGCTAATTGATTTAGCTTGCAATGAATTAGGAGCAAGCAGCTCTGATGGACCACTTGAAGAGCCAAAAAGGATAATACAACCACGGGTTTTTATGGCCTCTAGATCTTTAGTAAATGTTGTTTTTCCAACTCCATCAAAAATAAAATCGACTCCCTTACCATCAGTCAACCTCTTAGCTTCCTCAACAAAGTCCTGGCTAGTATATAAAATAATGTGATCCGCCCCAGCTTCACGTGCGATTTTAGCTTTTTCTTCTGTAGATACTGTACCAATAACCCGCGCACCAAGATGCTTCAACCATTGAACCAGAAGCAGCCCAACCCCGCCTGCCGCAGCATGAACCAATACCTTATCATTTGGCTTAACTCTAAAAAAATCATGAAGCAAATAATGAGCTGTCATCCCCTGAAGTGGAAATGCAGCACCTTGTTCAAAACTCATATCAGCAGGTAAAGGAATAAGTAATTTTGACTTCACGAGGTTAAATTCTGCATATGAGCCTATACCTTCAGCATAAGCAACTCTGTCCCCTACCTTCACCTCGGTAACACCTTCGCCTATCGCTTCGACTATGCCAGCTCCTTCGCGCCCTGGCGTGTATGGAAGCGGGGTAGGACGTCTACCCTCTCTTTGATAAATATCAGCAAAATTGATTCCTGCTGCTTTTATACGAACAAGAGCTTCACCTGATCCCGGAGTCGGTATAGCAATATCTGCAAGTTGCAGAACACTCGCATCACCATGTTGATTGATTCGAATAGCTTTCATTAAATAGCCTCATATATATTTTTTAATGCCACCCATGGCAAAGATATCAAACTCGTCCGCTTTAGCATGTTAAACCATTATAAAACTCATTCAAATGTTTAATAAAATTATGCGGCTGCTCAACCTGACTCGCATGGCTAGTCGACATCATTATTAACTTAGCACCAGGAATACTTGTGGCAAGTTCTTGTGATTCTTTTGGTGTAGAAAGTCTATCTTCTTCTGACCCAATAATCAGGGTTGGCACATTAATCGTATTAACCCAGTCTCGTGAATCGAAAGCAAAGAGCGCTTCTAATTGCCTTTTATAATCAGATAATGATTGTGGATAAGGATTTTCATTTGTGATTTTATGAATAGTGTCAATAAACTCAGGAGTGAGAAATTTTTCAGAGAATGCCCAAGGTATAATGGCATCTAGAATATCAACTGGTGACGCACCCGATTGATGCAATATTAAAATATCAGAAAATACTTTTCTACCGACATCATTAAATTTTTTAAACGTATTACATAATGCAATTGAATAAATTTCTCCTGAATATTTTTTTGCAATATCCTGAGCTATCGCCCCACCCATAGAATGTCCAACTATATGAGGTTTTTTAAGGCCAATCTTGCTAATTAATTCCATAGTATCATCTGCCATTGCTTCAATACTAAAAGGTTCGCCAGAATCAATTGTTTGACCCACACCACGGTTATCAAAAATTAAAACTTGATATTGTTTAGCTAATTCATCTAGAACTGTAAACCAAGCATCATGCTCAGCTTTAAGACCTGATATTAAAACTAATGGAATACCGCTTCCATACGGCTCATAATAAAATTTAGTATTATTAATATTGAGTGCAGCCATTATATAACCTCTATAAATTATGCAGTTTTAAGCAATTCCAAATCAGGCACAGTAACTCTGCAATCAAAATCAATTACTTGATATATCGCAACTTCAACTTTCACAAAAGAATCTTCCGCTAAAATTTTATCAAGTACAATTCTATCAATGGACTTTGCTAAAATAGCACCGCCCAGTTTATTTTTCTTAGGGCCCGCGAATACGAAAATCCCTTCATCTATATATTTCTTTACCCATTCAGAATGACTTGCAACATGCTTTGAAACTTCTTCAGTAGATTGCGTGTAATTAACAACTAATAAAAACATATATATATTACCCCATAGTAAAATTTAAAAATAATTAACCCGTTACATTCATCTCTGAAAAAACTTCTTTTGCAATTCTAAAAGCATTGCTAGCGACTGCCATGCCTGCATAAATACTCATTTGCAAAATCACCTCAACGATCTCTTGCTTGGTGACTCCTACTTTAATAGCAGACTCTATGTGTGCTTTTAACTGTGCTGGTACATGCCCCAACGTTACACATGAGGCGATAATGACTAGCTCACGCGTTTTGAAATCAATCCCTTTACGGCTTGCCACCTCTCCAAATGACCATTCGACTACCATCCTTACGTAGTCAGGACAGACGTCCTCAAGCTCTTTAACCATTTGAATTCCGGCATGACCGCCATGTAATTGCTCCAGTGTTTTCAGGCCTAACTCATAACGTTCGTTATTTTTCATGATGTTGCTCTCGCATTAGTTAAATAAGATAAAAAGCATTCTATCTGTTGCTTTTATGGTATACAATACACATTTTGATCAATAGACTGTTTCTAAAATAGAAACAATTGGAAAATCACATGCTTGAAGATATCAGCGCATTTTGTGCCATCGTTAAATTTAAAAGCTTTTCAAAAGCAGCCAAAGAGCTCGGCATTTCCAAACCTGTGATGTCTCGCAGAATTGCACGTTTAGAAAAAAAGTTAGATACACGTTTATTACAAAGAACAACTCGCAGCGTCACTCTCACGGAAGAAGGTAATTTGTATCACAAGGAAGTAAGTGAAATTTTGTTAGCCTTAGAAGCTAGCAAAAAAAATATAAAAAGTTTAAATAAAGAAGTTTCTGGCACTTTAAAAATTGGCTCACCCGTTTCAATCAGTAATTTATATATTACTCAGTTTATTAATAAATTTATGATCGAATACCCCAATCTTAAAATACAAATCGTAAACGGTAATCACTTATTTGATTTGCTTGATAATGGATTTGATTTAGTGATTTATTGCGGAGAATTACCCAACTCCAGTTATCATTATAAAAAACTTGGAACCTGGGAAAAAATTATTTGTGCAACACCTGAATATTTAAAAAAGCATAATACTCCAAAGATTCCACAAGACCTTCAGAATCATAATTGTTTAGATCATTATGATAACGCGAATCGTACTTGGAAATTTTTAGAAAAAGGAAAAATTAACGAGCTGCAAGTCGAGGGTAATATTTTAATTAACAGCAGCATGGATTTAAAAAATCTCGCAATTAATCATATGGGGATTGTTAACTTGCCTAGCTTCACAATTTCAGATGAATTAAAAAATCAAAAATTAATTCCGGTTTTAAGTAAATATAAATTACCAGCACTAGGCATATATGCCGTTTATCCAACAAATAAATTTTTAAGTAAAAAGACAGAGGTTTTTATGAAATTTTTGGGTGGGATTTTTAGTGTATAGAACAATTATCAAATAAATATTACAGTAATTTTGATAGTATAATATCATTCATATTCATCAGGATACGCATTATACTTATCGATTCATTTTAGAGCAGTGCTTCTATGAAGAAATACATGATCAAAACAAAGCGGCTTGGCCTTCGTCTTCTTGAAAAAAATGATATCAAATATTTAGAAAAGTTAGAGAGCGATCCAGAGGTAAAAAAATACTTTATTAATGGGCCTAGCACTCGCGAGCAAGCTAAGGCAAGAATGAGTGACTTTATTTCTTATTATGAAGATAAAGGCTTACCCTGCTTCGTTATGTTTGAACTTGAATCAAATGAATTTATTGGGCGTTGTGGATTTGTTCCAGCTAAGACAGGTGAAATTATAGTTGGCTATTTACTCCATAAAAAATTTTGGGGTAATGGGTACGCATCAGAAGCTCTCATAGCATTATTGGAATGGTCAAAACAAAATATTGATGCGGATTATATAATTGCATTTGCACTCGCAGATAATACCGCTTCACAGCGTGTTATGCAGAAGTGCGGGATGGAACATTATAAAGATGATACCACCAAAGGCGTGGCATGTTCTTTTTATCGGGCGAATAATCAATAGATGCTAATTGTAAGAAAGATATATTAAAAATCCATACACAGACGAGACAGAACATGCAAATCACTATTTATCATATCGATGCATTTACTAACAACTTATTTGCTGGAAATCCTGCTGCGGTATGTATTTTAGAAGAATGGTTAACTGATACTGAAATGCGAATCATCGCAATGGAAAACTACTTACCTGCAACAGCTTTTCTAGTAAGAAAAAATAATGAATTTCACGTACGTTGGTTTGCGCCAGAATATGAAATTGAACTTTGTGGTCATGGATCTTTAGCATCAGCATACGTTATTTTTAATATACTAGAACCTACATGGCAACAAGCGGAATTACATTATCCAGCTGGATTATTAAAAATAAAAAATGAAAATGGATTACTTACATTAGACTTCCCTGCCAAAAATTATGGAATACTCCCATCGCCAGATTTACTAATAAAAGGTCTAGGCGCTCAACCAATTGAGGTATATCAATACAAAACAGAACGATGCCTTGCTATATTCGAAACTGAAGATGAGGTTAGAAACCTTAACCCTGATATACAATTACTTAAAGAACTAGACCACCCCGGAATTATTGTTACTGCACCTGGCATAAATTATGATTTTATTTCTCGTACTTTTTATCCGAGAAAATCTGTTTATGAAGATGCGGTCACTGGTGCATCTCATTGCTTGCTCATACCTTATTGGAGCAACCACTTAAATAAAACAAAATTACTAGCTCATCAAGCTTCAAAAAGAGGTGGTGAATTGCTATGTGAATACCAAGGTGAAAGAGTGTTAATTAGCGGAAAAGCAATCATGTATATGCAAGGAATTATTAATTATACAATTTAAAGCATTTGCTTTTTATGTCTATTACGCTAAAAGCTCACTATATTATTTTCATTGACTAAAGTAGATGTGAACTTTCACCATATTAATATTTTGTGTTTCTAATATCTTAGGTTGAATAAACATAAACTTATCCACATTTTCTGTGGGGAAGAATCATTAAAACCTGTGGATAATAGCCAAAGAGAGAGAAAAACTGCATGTTTATTAACTTTTCTTCACGTGGCATTTTTTTATCATGAGTATTCTTTAGATGTTCCTTTTTGATCTATTTCTGCGCGCTAACTTTCGCATTCTCATACAAACATTAGTTGGTTTCTATACATTTCATGTAAATGTATAAAAGGTCACAAATGGGAGGCCTCATGGGTAAATATTCAGAAAGGAAGATGGTGCCCAATTTGCGCAAAGAAACAAAGAGTGCAGACAAGATTAAAAAACCAAACTTGTTAATTAGCTTAACTTATTTTTAATACTGGATAATAAACATAAATCAGAGCTTAACAATATCATTTAATAGCTTAACTATAGATCTCCCAACAGCATACGCAAGATTAACTGGAACCGCGTTGCCTATCTGCTTATATATACTCGATTGCGAACCCGCGAATACCCATTCATCTGGAAAAGTCTGTATTCTTGCATACTCTCTTACTGTTAAAGGCCTGGTTTCCTCAGGATGACAACGTTCAGTTTGCTTCTGAGCAGGAGCACATGTCAAAGTAAGAGATGGCTCATCCCATGATAATCTTCTTGCCATACCTGTTTTACCACCGCCAAGATAATAACTTTTTTGCATAAACTCAAGTTGTAAATCTTTGGGTAAATCACGCCAGTAACCACCCTGGGGTACTTGAGATAATATCTCTCTTTTTCTTTCTGGATATTTTTGACCAATTGAACTTGGCACATCCGATCGATAAAGCTCACCAGCTTTTAATGCGTCACGCAACGTCATAATTTTTTTGTAAGGCGATGGATATTTAAAAGTAACCTTATCAACATAATCATTTTTGATCCCAATTAAAATTAATCGTTCTCTTTTTTGCGGCACTTGATAATAAATTGCTTTTAAAACTCTAGGTTCTACTAAAGTATATCCAAGGGATGCAATAACCTCTTTCATTACCGCGAGTGTTTTCCCATTATCATGATTTAGTAATCCACGTACATTTTCAGCAAAAAAAACTTTCGGGCTTGCTTCTTTAATTGCTCTAGCAAACTCGAAGAACAAAGTTCCTCGCGTATCTTCAAATCCAAGTTTATTACCTGCATAAGAAAATGACTGACAAGGAAATCCACCCGTAATCAAGTCAACTTTATTTCTATATTTTAAAAATGAAAGCTCTGTAACATTTTGGTGTACAACATTCCAATCAGACCTGTTTATTTTAAGAGTCTGACATGCGTCTTTATCTATTTCATTCAAAAGAATGTGTTCAAACCCCGCTTTCTCAAGCCCTAGCGCCAAACCTCCACAACCAGCAAATAATTCAATTGAATTATATTGCCTGCGGGGTTTAACTTTCATTTCTTGATCCCAAGCAGTATTTAACATTAACTGAACATCTTCG
This sequence comes from Gammaproteobacteria bacterium, assembly GCA_031291255.1. Classification (GTDB taxonomy): domain Bacteria; phylum Pseudomonadota; class Gammaproteobacteria; order DSM-16500; family DSM-16500; genus UBA5158. The sequence goes on along the minus strand of JARLJN010000051.1, from coordinate 9,239 downwards.
AAACCAGACAGTTGATCTCGATGGTAAACACTTATTTTTTTTGTAGGGTGCTTTATAGGCACTAATTTTTTATTTATTTCCCATTTTTTAATCCGCTCTTTAGAGATAGAAAGCATGTTTGATACTTCTTGTAATGAGAAAAATTCTTTATCCATTTTGGATATCTCAAAGTTAAATAATGATTAATGAAAATACAACTTGCTGACCACATTACGCAATACGCTACCTACCAATATAGTGGAATATATTTCGATGTAAATAGACTATGTAACTGTTTAATATGAATATACATTCATTCAGCAAAAAAAGCAGTGCCTTTATTTAACGCGGAGGGATACCCCCATGATTTGCTGTATAAATATGAGACCACAAATACTTAAAATGACTGTCACGATCATCTATCAGGTTGCATAACTTTTTATTTGGATCATGTAGATTTATACAATATGCTAAGAGCTTAGGAAATACTTCATACAAATCTAGCAGACTGTCTTTCCTCCCTATCAGGAGGTCATAAAAACTTAACCCATCAATCTCTCTTATGTCTTCACGAAGCGGGCGACGTACTTTTTTCTTTGATGGTGTAAAAGGTTTATCTATAACATTATAACCCTTAGCTTTTATTGGTTTAGAAATGATACAAACATAATACCCTATATATCCATGATAATCAGACCCAATAAGCCGCGCAAGTTTATCATAAGGCTGAGTTTTATCATCACCTTTCGTTGTATTCCATTTGTTCTTTAATTCAGCAATCAATTTAAGACCAGGACGTTTCACAATTAAGTCTATTTCCCCATTCATACCGGGGTTAATACACCCATCCAGGTGACCTAAAATATTCTGGTGAAAGTACCCTATTGAATTTGATATCGCCTTATCTATCTGTCTCACTTTCTCAACTTCAAGCAAATGATCTTCAATTGAATTTTTTCCGCTAACTATGGTTGAAGCTACAGTTGCAAAAGGATCAACACCATTTTTCCAAAAATCCCATTTGTGCCAGACCTTACCTTCTGATATTTGTACAGTTTTTGCATGTATGACTCGAAAAAGGCTGGTAACACAGGTAATTAGATTCTCATTATCAATGTAATCAAGAATACGCACACCACTAGAAATTTTTGTTTGAATTTCTTGCGCAGCATCACCAATAGTCGTCATAAGTTGTATCCAATAATGGAACTACATAAAGATAATTTGGCTTACTAGTAACATTATAACACTATATTTAACCGGTTAATTTGATGCATTTACAGACATAAACGACATAAGATATTAAAGATAAGACAATAATTATCAAAAGATACAGCTGAATACATTAGGGGTAAAAGCATTATGTAAAAAAATCATAAAGACTTTCTTTCAAGTCATTTACCCAACATATCAATCCACTCCTCAACAATCATAACCATTGCCAGCGTATCTAATTCACAATATCTAAGTAAAGCTTGAGTTAACTCTTCTCTTTCGAGTTCGTTCATCTCACTAAATTGCATGCGTGAGTAAGCGATTGATGCAGCCCCACCCGCTTTCAAGCTTTCATCGTTAAACATAAAATCAATTTGATCATCACTAACATCAATACCTTGAAAAAGATTTGGCAACAAATCATATGGATCAACATTCTTACCATTTTCAGTTTTAATCCACTGCCAATCTTTAAAATTCAGACTACGAATACCTTTTATAGAACCATAAATGGGAGCGCTGTATTTATTTTTTAAAAATAATGATCTGCTTAAAATAGCGGGAAAAACTTTCTTAATTGAATTTGAACCATTTGTTAATGGATCATAATAAAATCGTTTAACTAACTGGAGAAGATCAACCATACAGCGATTACCTTTCCACTTTTCTTTACTGTCACCAGTTGACTTACTAATTAATTTTATAAAATCAATCAACTGTTCTTTATCTTCAATAAAAATATTCGATTGTTGTATTTGATTTAAAATCATATTAAGAAAAGTATTTTCATGATCTGCAAAACGAAAGATAGTGCCGTTATCATTTTCTAAACTAACCTTTAATGCTCTGATAAAATCAAGATTAGGATTTTTTCCAATCTCTTTATTAATAAATTGACTTGCATGTTCAACCGCACCATCTTCGCGTAGAATATGATGAGAAAATTGAAATGCTATTCCTTGATAGGGGCGATCTCCTTTGTTAAAAGGTATTGCGACCATTGTTGTTTCAAAGTCTATAAAATGCAAAGGGTAAATCCACTTTTTAATTTCTGTTTCTAAACCCTCTTTATCTATTTCAACTTCATTATCATCATATTTTACTTTTTTAACTTGCAACCACTGACGTTCAGTTCGTGAAAATCCTGGCTTGCTATCTGATTTAGGCTCAATATCCTCTTCTTCAACTTGGCTCATCTTAAATTTTCTAGATTCTATTAACTTATCTTTTTTTCTGTAATCCCAAATATCCAAGATTGTCGGTTTTAAAAAATCATTCTCTGTAAATGAACAAACCTGTGACCAACATTCTTTAAATCCGCTTTTTAAACCGCTTAATTCATCTTCCTGGCTGGCTTTAAACTCACAACTAGCACACACTGAGCCTAATTTTGGATATATTTTTATATCATCCGCATAGTGCTGAGCTAAAAAACTTATCTGCTGTGTAAACGATCTTACCTCATCATATTTTTCATTTTTAAAAATATAGTTAATTTCATGGTCTATATTAAATGCACGCAGAATTTTTTCTGATAACTCTTCCTTTGTCATTTCTTGTGAAACAATTATTTTAACTTTACCATTTTCATTCTTTGATATTCGAAAACGTTGGTTCAACCCTTCTGTTTGGCATTCAATACTCTTATCAACCAGCATTAAATAACTAGATATTTCACAATCAGGAAAGGCATTAAATAGTACGTATTTTTGAAATGCAACATCGATAATGTATTCTTTCCAATCACTCTGAACACCTTTGTTTTTAGTCATGAATGGAGATTTATCACTTCCATCTATTGACTTGGATTTCACCTCAATTAATTGAAGATGATTTCCTTTTTTTATTAATATATCAGCGCGTAAAAATAAATTTTGATAACGTACAGCAGCTTCAAAAATTATTACATTGCCTCTTTGTAACAAATCAGCAGTTAACTTTATTGCTTCATCATTATCTAATGATTCAACAAGGATGCCATCAGGATAATAACGTCTTGCAAGCTCAGCGACTTGAAAACCACTTTCTGCTAATGCCATCAGAAACGAATCTTCTGACTTTTGATTAGCGTATTCTTTTTTATCTGAGTAATATAATTTCGTTGGACACTCTATGGCGAGCTTGAATTTTGACTTTGTTAAATAGCGAGGTCGCATCAATGCAATTCCCATTATATTTATAAAAGCTGAACCCTAATTATACTCTTTTAAATATCAAATATAGCACCACGGGATTCATCAGAGCCTGCACCCCTCAATTCACTTCTTAGATACCTAGGAATCCTATACCCCTTAAATATTGGTGTACATTTTTGACATACTTAAATATACTGCTCATTAAAATTACTAACAATATAGCAACATCCTAAAGGAACCATCGTTCTAGTATGTCTATATTTTCAGTCTTTATTTTGTATTAATCATGGATTATCGAGATAAGGAGACAAATTAAATTAATTGAGGCTTAGCATGAAAAATTCATCATTGGCAATTTGTTTATCAGCAACATTAGCCTTAACGGGATGCGCCACTACCAAAACCTTACAACCAATCAGCGGTAGCAAAGCAGATGGAACAGTAACGCTTGCATACGAATACGGTATGTTTGAAAGCCCTACTGTGGACTGGAATCGAGCAAACATCACCGCTAAACAACGTTGTGCTGCGTGGGGATTCAACAATGCTCAAGCCTTTGGCAACGGACAATCGCAATGTACCGCTTACAACCAATACGGCTGTACTCGTCAGCAAGTAAATGTTGTTTATCAGTGCACTAAATAAAAAATCCAGTATGTGGAATAAATAGAATAACCCATTCAATTGGCCAAACAACAACATCCACTACCAGCATAACAAAGCTTCTTACTTGCTAAATGTAATATAAATGTTTGTATTCTTCATTTCCGTCGCAGGCTATGCGTAGTGTAGGGGGAATTATTACTGACACGCCATCGAGATACGTCAAATTAAAACTATACTTCCAGCAAAATAATTACTAGAAGTATAGTCAACAACATTATTTACATAATTGAACAACCAGGACCACATTTACCACCTTTGTGCTTATGATCTTCATTTATTTGAGGATCATTTTTAGCCCTAGATGCTTGCTGTTGATTGGGTTGTTGTTGGTTGAATAGTGATGACGGATGAACGCTACTATTTCTAGCATGAACGTTAGAAGCAGCTTCGATAGGTTGGATATTTTGAGCTTGCACTGGTGAACTCGATGATACTGCTTGTTCGGGTGCTTTTGGATTTTTTTTATCTTCAATAGATTTTACTAACATATCTCTAAGCGTTTTTTTAATTTCAGCTAATTGACCTTGTAACTGCTTATACTCAGTGAGCTGCATTGGCAGTCTTTCTTCTAAAGATTTGCGCGTTTCATTGAAGTTATTAATTGCTTTTGCTCGTTCAATTAATAATCGGTAAATCTTTAAATACAAGTCACTTATATAAGACTCTACATCTTTTGGGAGCGTATGTTGTTTTAACAAGGATTCTACACCACCAAGTCGAATTTGTACTTCTTTAGTATCAAATATCGGTAAGACATCCAAATTTTCTGCTTTCCGTTGGATTATTAATTTTTTTAGTTCAGCACACTTATTAACCAGATGTTTATATTCTTTATTAAGAACAGTGTGGTTGATAGGTTGAGTTGCAATTTCAGCATTTAACTCGTATACCCCTAACCCAAACTCGTTTATCTGATTTTGGATATTGTCACTAGCCTCTCGAATTTTAGCCATCTTACTAGCTACTTCTAGAAAAGGTGCAAAATGATGCTCTGCATTTGCATCTAATAACCCTAATATTTCCACATATTCAGCATCAGATTTCGGGTCAAATGGATTATTTCTTGGTTGCATTTTATATCTCCTGTTCATTATTATCTGATTATATTTTACGCATTTGTGTATATAATGTCCATACAAAATAACAAAAAAAAGTAAATTTATTTGTAACCAATTGAATAATAAATATTTTTTATTATTGCTAGGAAAGAATTTGAACTATTAGTTGAGTTATAATATAAGAAAGAAGTTAGTTATTTGTGGAGTTGCATATGCAAATAAACAATACTAACATCGAAACCAGACTAACAAATGATCTTAACCTACTACATAATAATGTAGCGGAGGGGTTACAGATTGCCAATATTATTTCGGATGAAATTTATAATTTAGCACATCGCCCCTATTTACCTTCTGAAACAAAACGAAAAAAAGACAATGACGAACGTTTTTTTCTTCTCTGTGAATTAGCCGATGAAAATGAAATTATCATTAAACGAGTCCTAGCCTATTATAGAGTATTAAAAGAAGATGATGTACAAAAAAAAGAATTAGCCGATAAAGCTTTTTTTATTGAAAATCAAAAATCAATAGTACAATTTCAAGAATATTTAAATTATCAAATTAAGCTTCAAGAGATGATAGGATTTATAAATAAATTTAAATTACTCCTAGTAGAAAAAGAGAAACGTTACGCAACATTAGCTCAAGCAGTTACTGATTGTTTTAGAGGTCTTAAAGACCCTTCTGATCCAAAACTAACTGTGCCTGGCTTACCAGAAGGCATTGTTATCAAATATAATGATATCCTAGATTATGTAGCAAATAATGTATCTAAGAAAATAGCAAATGGTGAAGTGAATGCTAAAGATCTCGATAGTGAAATTATTAAAAGCTCAGAAGAGTATTTAAATAATGAACCTCAATTTGTTACGTTATCGGAAGATATGCAAAAGAAAGTAAGCAATGAAGCTATCCAATGGATAAAAGATCGTAGGAATGCTAATCCTGACATAGAAAATGTAATGAGAGAAGCGAAACGTGAAGCAATTGGAATTGATACACAGATCCATGTAGAAGCGAATTTTATTAAAGAATTTGCGGAAAAATATTTAGCACCTAAATCATTTAACGAATTAATTTCAAGTCAATTAAATGAAAAAGCATCAAACATGTTTATTAAACCACAACGTATTCCAATTTTACCAAAAGAAAAAGATGAAAAAGACGAGGATTTATTATCAAGTTTAGATGAAGATGACGATCTGGACATTGATATTGATGATAAAAAAGAAGTAAAACTGAATGACGCCGATGAAGAAAAAAATCAAAATAATGATGAAAGACCGAGATTTGGTAGATAATTAACTCATAAAAACACTTTAAATAAAAGTGAACAACTCAATATGGATGATACTACATTAAATGATTTTTTAAAAAAGATATCAATAAATATAGATAGTCATCTTTTTGATAAACTAATAACATCTATTAATGTAAATGATTCAACAATCTCCCAAATGAGAAAAGCCAATAATATTATTAATACCTATATGAGATCTAAAATAAATTTAGAATCATATGATTTTTATATTGAAGAAAAAAATCTTAATGATATTTTTTCCTCGAATCAGTTCAATAAATTTAAATCATGGACAAAAATAATTTTTATTTATACTTTACGTAACAGATTATTGCCAATCTTACTAAATTATATGAAGCTCGAACGTCTTGGCAATAATACACTAAATATCGATGAAATAGATAAAGCTGAGACTTTTTCTGAACTTACAGAAAAGTTATCTAACTATATGACAATTAATATTAATGAATTAATTACAATAAAAAATTCCGAATATAGTCATCATACATTCACATTAAATGAGCTCACAGCATTCTACCCTGATGGATTGTTTACAGATGAAGAGATAATTGATTCCTATTACAAGCATCTTTATTTATCTAATGCTTCCAACCCATTATTTAATGACAGTAATATTTTTCTTAAGGATAAATCCTTAGACATTAAAAAAATATTATCGAGCAGGATTAAATTTATAAAACTAAATGTAGAATTCTCTGAGTCTTTATGGGAAACCTTTGCATTAAATAAGAATAGTGATTTGTTTAATTACATCAATTTAATAAAACAACAGCTTGATATACACACTAAAGAAAAGTCTCAATTAAAACTCATTTTTGAATTAGCTAAAGACAAGAATTACAAAGAGATAATATCGGCTATAGATGATGCGAAAATTCTTGTTATGAAAATTGATGATGTTACAGATCTACTATTAGCATTACATTTAGAAATTATTATTTTACTCAATGAGAGTAAAATTAACAATTCATTAGTTGACTATAAAAAATCCTCAGAAAGTGTAATGATACTAAGTAATAATATCAATAAGTTAACCCATAAAGTAACACAAATGCAATTTAATATAGCCAAAAATGTTAAGAAGAATAAACTAATTAATAATACTGAAATTTATTTATTTTTTTTAGAAATTGATGCTCTTAGCATATTATATAGACACGCTTCTGAACTTAAGAAAAATATAGAAAAATATAATATTGATCCGAATTTAGAAAAAATAAAAAATACTTTACTTGAACAGATTGATTTTTCATATGATGTCGCAAAAGAACATATATGTGGTGAAAATCTTATAGCATTTTGCACGCTTAAATACATAGAAATCGATTTATCTTCTTTAAAAGAAAGAATAACCAAAAGTATTCGAAATTTATTTGGCGACATAAAGAATGTTAATGACCTTAAAAAAATGCAAAACTATTCTTTTGACGACACTGTGATACATTTTATCCGTATAACTCGAAAAATAAATGCGATTGTATCAACAGGACTAACTGAATTTTCTGAATTTAACAAAATCACTTATTTAAACTGTATGAGATTATCAACGGAAGTATTCGATTTATTGTCTCTCTGTAAAGATTGTATTAATAAAGAAAATAACTACTCGTCTACTTTAGAGTTAGTTAATCAGAAAATAAATGGTTCTCAAGAATTATGCACAAAAATATTTAATTCCAATAATATTAACTCGAATGCTGATTTAAATTTTTACTTCTCGTTCAACACCCTATTAACTATTTGGGATATTTATAACTTAGAAGCTGATGGTCCATCAGTATTAATTGACTATAGTAATCCTTATTTTCATATATTTGATCGAGGCAGCAGTATCGTTGTATTACCAAATATACCAATGTTACACAATTCATCACTTAATGATGCAATAGAAGTATCGAAAATTATGGCGAATATAGTCTATAAACGAAAATGGACTATTGAACTTGAAGGTAATATTAAAATGGGTAAAGCGGTATTCGCTGAATTAGGTAGATTGGGGCAAAAACATAATAAATATATCGAAATTTTACACTCTCATAAATTTCGAAAAGACTAACTCTGTTATCTATCTACTTCAGTTCTAATACAAATAAACTCAATGTTACTGACATTATATAAAAACAATTAAAAGTCGTTTTACAAAAAATTACGGTTTACTCAACCCATATTGCATCAGTTTTTTGCGTAGCGTCCCACGTGCAATCCCTAGTAAATTAGCCATTTGTACTTGGTTGCAATTTGTACGATCCATAAGAACCTCAAGCATAGGGCGCTCAACTTCTTCCAAAATAACAGAGTAAAAATCAACTGGATCTTCGTTGCCAATATTACGAAAATAATTACTCAATACATCTTTTACGCACTCTTGTAAGGTATAGTTAATTTGCGTTTCTGATAACATCATCTCATCTACCACGATAACTTAATTGAAAATGGAGTGTAATCATAGCACACAATCCAACAATTTTTTACCGTCTTTCCAGTCAATTCAATAATTCATTCGTGACTTTCTCGTGATTGACTCACGCTCTCATATGCTCTATGCTGCAAATTGCAATGGTCACACAGTCGTATAAGTTGTTAATAATCATATAGTTATAAATAAGCAGCTAGCTGTTAATCATTAGGTCACTGGTTCGAGTCCAGTTCGGGGAGCCAATAAGATCAAGTAGTTACACCGATTTTACCAACTTTAAAAAATTCCCCTTCGTGACTTTTTCGGGCTCTTTCCCACTTTAGGGGGCACTCAGTTTAAGAACACAACACTCTAACTCGTAATCGGTAATTTTCAAAATTTCTAAATCCATATGCTCTCCTTTGTATCAATTTCATCTTTCTATGAAACCCCTCTGTAATCCCATT